>NZ_JBRREB010000040.1:0-42196 GCF_056759995.1 Stenotrophomonas sp. STEN030
CTCGGCTCGTCTGTCGGCTGGTACCCGCAGATATCATGTTGACGGTCCCTCCACCCTAGCTCTTACATACCTCGTAGGAGCCGGGAGGAACATACAAGCCATGCTCGGCTGGGGCGTTACCGGGAAAGCCTCTGCCGAGCATGGCTCGGCACTACGTTGGGTTTGCTTGTGAGGCCTCTGCCGAGCATGGCTCGGCACTACGCTGCTACGGTTTTCCTGCCTGGCGCTTGCGTTGCTGCCGGATGTAGGTCATTTCGTTTTCGGCGACCTTGTTGCCGGGTTCCAGTGCCAACGATTCTTCGTAAGCGGCCTGGGCTGCGTCCAGGTCACCCAGTTCAATCAAGGCGTATCCGGTTCCGCGTAGTGCCAGCGCCTCGGCGTGCGCCGCTTCAGGATGGCTGCGGGTCAATGCCAATGCCTGCTGGTAGCTGCTCAGCGCGCCGGACCAATCCTTGGTGATGTTCAATGCCGCGCCGCGTTCTGTCAGTGCCTCGGCTTCATAGGGTGCGCTGGCATGGGCCTTGTCCAGCCACCGTATTGCCTGCGTTGCATCGCGCAGTTCCACGGCGATGTATCCCAGTTGGACGTAGGCATCGGCACAGGCAACATCCAGCCAGTCGATGGGTTCGGCGTCGCCATGCTCACGCAGGTAGAGCTCGTATTGCCGCTGTGTGCGGAAGCTCAGCGAACGTCGCCCCGGTGCGGCACGGTAAGCATCACATTGTCGTGCGGCATCGAGCAGCAGGGCTTTGGCCTGCGCGTGCTCGCCTTTGAGATTCAGTGCCCCGGCTTCACGCACGGAGGCCCGTAGTTCCTGCCCCAGGGCTGGCTCGCTGGGGCTGGAGTAGATTTTGGTAGTGGTGAGCCTGAGTGGATCGACCGGATCCTCGGCCAGAGCGTCCGTGCAAGCCAAAGCTAGAGCGACACACAGCAGATAACGCATACGACCCCTCCGCAGCGATGTGGGCACCAGCGTAGCCGGAGCCGCAGCGGATCGGTAGGGGATGGGAATGCTTAGTCGCGCGGCGCCATTGCCAGGATTGCCAGCTGTTGCTGGGCTTCTTCATTGCCGGCTGCGGCGGCGGCCTGCACCTGGGCCAGGTCCGGGTGTTGCACTACCAGCAGCGGGTATTCGCATTCGGGACAGGCATATTCGGTCTGCTCGTCGTGCAGTTCCATTTCCATCTGCCGTGAGCTGCCTTTCCATTCGCAGGCGGGGCAGTTGTGCAGGTCTTCGCGCCAGCCGGTCTGGTAGTAATCGCTGACAGTGATGGTCATGGGCAAGGCCTGAAGCAAGGGCGGTGAAGTGTAGCTCGGGTAAGCGCAGCGCACCCGGGGCGTTGTGTAGAGCTCCAGGGTGCGTTGCACTTACCTGGGTTACGGTTCTGCGATCAGTGCAGCAGCACCAGCGTGGCCAAGCCGAGGAAGGTGAAGAAACCCATCGAATCGGTGACCGCAGTCAGGAAGATGCCGCTGGCCAATGCAGGGTCGAAACCCAGCCGCTT
This sequence comes from Stenotrophomonas sp. STEN030, assembly GCF_056759995.1. Taxonomy (NCBI): domain Bacteria; kingdom Pseudomonadati; phylum Pseudomonadota; class Gammaproteobacteria; order Lysobacterales; family Lysobacteraceae; genus Stenotrophomonas; species Stenotrophomonas sp. STEN030. Next base: position 1,506 of record NZ_JBRREB010000040.1, read on the forward strand.
CAGCGTCAATGGCACCAGCACGCCGGCCGATGCGGCAAACAATAGGTTGAAGGTGAGCGCGATACCGATCACCAGCGACAGCCCGGGCATATGGAACCACGCCAATACGATCAGGCCGAGCACGGTGCCCAGCACTACGCCGTTGAGCAGGGCCACGCGCAGCTCTTTCCACAGCAGGGTGCGGGCATTGGAGGCGCCGACCTGGCCCAGCGCCAGGCCGCGGATCATCAGCGCCAGCACCTGCGTACCTGCATTGCCGCCAAGTCCGGCGACGATCGGCATCAGCACTGCCAGCGCGACCAGCTTGTCGATGGTGCCTTCGAAATGACCGACCACGCTGGAGGCGAGGAAGGCGGTGCAGAGGTTGACCGACAGCCACATCAGGCGCCGGCGCATGGCGCGCCAGACCGGGCTGAACAGGTCTTCGTCTTCGTCCAGACCGGCCGCGCCCAAGGCCTGGTGATCGGCCTGGCCACGGATGATGTCGACCACGTCATCGATGGTAATGCGGCCGATCAGGATGTTGTTGTCATCCACCACCGGTGCCGAGACCCAGTCATGATCGGAGAACTGGCGGGCCACTTCGTCGGCGCTTTCACCGACGTCGATGGCTGGCTGCTCGTCGTCGATCAGGCGGTTGATCGGGGTGGTGTCTTCGTGGGTGACCAGCGAGGCCAGCGAGAGCCGGCCCAGATACTGGTGGCGACGGCTGACCACGAACAGGTGATCGGTGTGGTCGGGCAGTTCGCCGCGCAGGCGCAGGTAGCGCAGCACCACGTCGACGTTGACGTCGGCGCGCACGGTGACCACATCCGGGTTCATCAAACGGCCGGCGGTGTCTTCCGGGTAGGACAGCACCTGCTCAAGCCGCTCGCGGTTCTCGCGGTCCATCGACTTGAGCACTTCGTCGATGACGGTATCGGGCAGGTCTTCGACCAGATCGGCAAGGTCGTCGATGTCCAGGTCTTCGACCGCGGCGATGATTTCGTCCGCGTCCATGTCCGCCAGTAGGCTTTCGCGCACGTCTTCACCGACATGCACCAAGACCTCGCCGTCGTCCTCAGGGTCGACCAGGCCCCACACCACCTCGCGCTTGCCCGGCGGCAGCGATTCGAGCAGGTTGCCTATTTCAGCCGGGGACAGGGTGTTGACCAGGCGACGCACCGGTCCCAACCGGCCACTGTCCAATGCATCGGAAAGCAGGCGCAGCTGGCGTGCGGTCTTGTCGTGGCGTACGGCTTCAGCCATGCGCAGCTCCCGGTATGGTGATGGCCGCTGTCCGTGGCGACTGGACGCCAACGGCGGTGTTTAGCCCGCCATTATCACGTGCCACGCGCGGGCTTGCATACAACCGTTGCGCCCGGAATCAGTTTCCGGCGCTGCCGGTGATCCAGCGTTCAATGCCGCGGCGGTCGCGTGCAGCCAGCAATTGCGGGGCCTGCAGGCGCAGCTCGGCCAGGTTCACCTCACGGATTGCGCGCCGCACTTCCAGCAAGGTGGCCGGGTGCAGACTGAACTCGGTCAGTCCCAAGGCTAGCAGCAGGGCTGTCATGCGCGCGTCACCTGCCATTTCACCGCAGACCGCCACCGGGGTTTCATGCCGCTGGGCGGTTTCAATCACCTGGTACAGCAGCCGCAGCACCGCCGGGTGCAGTGGCGAATACAGCTCGGCCACGGCGTCGTTGTTGCGGTCGGCGGCGAGCAGGTACTGGACCAGATCGTTGGTGCCGATCGACAGGAAGTCGACCTGGTCGATGAAGGTTTCCAGTGCGATTGCGGCGGCCGGCACTTCGATCATCGCCCCGACCGGAATGTTCTCCGCCACCTCATGGCCGTCATTGCGCAGGATCGCGGCCAGCCGTGACAGGCGCCGCCGTACCGCCATGATCTCCTCACGAGTGGTCAGCATCGGCACCAGGATGCGCAGTGGGCCGTAGCCGGAGGCACGCAGGATCGCCCGCAGCTGGGTGTCGGACACTTTGGGGCGGGCCAGTGACAGGCGTACGCCACGCAGGCCCAGGGCAGGGTTTTCTTCGCTGCTGAGTACCAGACCGGTGCGGTCGGCCTTGTCGGCGCCCAGGTCCAGGGTGCGGATGGTGACTGGCCGGCCGCTCATGCCCAGCACGGTGTCGCGGTAAACGCGGAACTGTTCTTCTTCGTCAGGCAGCTGGTTGCGCTGCATGAACAGGAATTCGGTGCGGTACAGGCCTAGGCCACGGGCTCCCAGCGCATGCGCCTGGGCGACGTCGTCATGGGATTCGGCATTGGCCAGCAGGGTGATCTCCGCGCCATCCAGGGTGCGGGTGGGTTTGGCCCGCAAACGGCCAAGCTCGCGTTGTTCACGCGCCAGCTCGCGCTGGCGCAGACGGTACTGGCGCAGATCGTCTGGGGCCGGATCGACCACGATCTCGCCGCTGACGCCGTCCAGGATCAATACATCGCCATCGCTGACTTTCTGCAGCACCGCGGTTGCAGCCACTACCAGCGGCATATGCAGGCTGCGGGCGAGGATGGCGCTGTGCGAGAGCACGCTGCCGGCACTGCTGACGATGCCGACCACGCCTTGCGCTTGCAGTTGGGCCAGCTCAGAGGGTGCGACGTTCTCGCAGACCAGGATCTCGCCGGCCAGCCCCTTCATGGTGGTGGTGCGCTTGTGCAGGAAGGACTGGATGCGACCGATCACGTGGTCCAGATCATCCATCCGACTTTTCAGGTAGGCATCTTCCATGCCTTCAAATACCTGGGCCAGACGGTCGCGCTGCACGCGCAGAGCATGGCTGGCGCTGTAGCGCTTGCTGCGCACCAGCTCATCCAGTGCAGCCAGCAACTCGGGGTCGTCCAGCAGCATGGCGTGCAGGTCGAGAAACTCACCTACTTCCGCCGGTAGTGCACCCTGTAGGCGGGTGCGCAGCTCGCGCATTTCCTGGCGCGCCGCATCGGTGGCGCGGTGCAGGCGTTCCAGTTCGTGTTCCACCGCAGCGGCGGCGACGCGCTTTTCACCAATGTCCTGCACATGCGGCAGGCGTACGCGGGCACGGCCGAGCGCGCTGCCACGGGAAGCGGGCAGGCCCGATAAACGGGTCATTGCTGCCGGCTCCACACGATGGCTGCAGCTGCGCGCGCGGCCTGTGGCATCAGCTGTCCTCGTCGAAACGACGCTCGAACAGCGCAGCAACCGCCTCCAGTGCGGCAGCTTCGTCTTCGCCATCCACGCGCACCGTTACCGGCGTGCCTTGGGCGGCGGCCAGCAACATCACGCCCATGATGCTTTTGGCGTTGACCTCGCGGCCCTTGGCCACAAGCGTGGCGTTGGAGCGGAAGGCGGACAGCACCTGCACCAGTTTGGCGGTGGCCCGGGCGTGCAGCCCCAGCCGGTTGGAAACCATGAGTTCTTGTTCAAGCATCGTCTGTGATGACTCCGTTGCGAGCGCCCGCCGCCGCAGTGGCGGGCAGTTGGTCCAATCCCTGTTCCGGATAGTTCATTACCCGCAGCAACATCGCCAGACTCAATCCCGATACACGGCGGGTTGGGGTGCCCAAGCGGGCCAGTTGCCCGGCAAGATTGCTTGGGCTGGCGCCGTACAGATCGGTCAGTATCAACACGCCGCCGTCGCCTTCCACCCTGCGCATCGCCGCCGAGGCGGCGGGCAGCAGGGCATCCAGGTCGGCGTCGAACGGCACTTCGAACGCTTCTGTTTTCAGCGGCAATTGCCGCAACAAGGCGGTCGTCACTTCCAACAGGGAAGTGCCGACACCGGTATGAGTAACTAGGAGAATGCCGCAGGTCATCCCTGAACGTTAACAGGTCAGGGCAAGTCCGCGATAGCGCTTAAAACTGTCTTCTGTGTGCCATTCAGGGCATGCGCGTTGAACGCGCGCGCCCATTCAATCCTGTTCGCGATGGAAGGTGGCTACGTCCTGCCAGCCTTGCTCGCGCGCATGCCGGGCCAAGCGTTCGGCCAGATAGACCGAGCGGTGTTTGCCGCCGGTGCAGCCAAAGGCCACGGTGACATAGCTGCGGGTCTCGCTGCCCAGCTTGGGCAGCCAGGTGTCGAGCAGATCCTGCAGTTGGGTGACGTAGCGCACCACATCGGGTTGCGCGTCCAGATACTCACGGACTTCACGGTCGCGTCCGGTCAGCGAGCGCAGTTCCGGGTCCCAGTGCGGATTGGGCAGCACCCGCGCGTCGAAGACGAAGTCGGCTTCGGCCGGCACGCCGCGCTTGTAGGCGAACGACTCGAACAGCAACGACAGTTTGCTCTCGTGGCTGAGGGCGAACTCGGTGATTACCCGGCGGCGCAGCTGGTGTACGTTGAGCCGGGTGGTATCGATGATGGCATCGGCTTCGCGGCGCAGTGGCGCGGTCAGCTCGCGTTCGCGGCTGATGGCCTCCGGCAGTGACAGGCCCAGATGACTCAACGGGTGTCGGCGGCGGGTGTCGGCGTAGCGTGCCAGCAAGGTGTCGTCGTCGGCTTCGAAGAACAGCAGGCGCACGTCAATGCCGTAATTCAGTGCGGTTTTGCGCCATGCAGCCAGCTGGCTGAGGTCGCTGCGACCGCGGACATCGATGCCGACCACTAGCCGCGGTGGGCGGTTTTCGTCGCGTTCGCCGAGCACGCCGCGCACGAATTCCGGCAGCAGGTTTACTGGGATATTGTCCGAGCAGTAGTAGTCCAGATCTTCAAAGGTCTTCAAGGCCACTGATTTGCCCGAGCCGGACAAGCCGCTGACGATGATCAGTACCGATGTCGGTTGCGCACTCATGGACTGCGTTGCTCCAGCAGGTTGCTATGGCGGGCGATGAACATCGCTGCCGGGTCGATGCCCTTGGTACGCAGGATATGCAGGCGGGTGGCGGCCTCGGTCAGTACGGCCAGGTTGCGCCCGGGCATCACCGGCAGGGTGATCAATGGCACATCCAGATCCAGTACGTGTCGCTTGCCGGAATCGCCGGTCAGGCGCTCATAGCCGTAGCTGCTGGGTTCGGTCATCGGCTTGGTCAGGTGGACGATGAGGCGAAGGTACTTGTTCTTCTTTACAGAAGTGTCACCAAACATCTGACGGACATTCAGTACGCCCAGCCCGCGTACCTCCAGCAGGTCCTGCAGCAACTCCGGGCAGGTGCCGTCGAGCACGTCTGGGGCGATCTGGGTGAATTCGGGGGCGTCGTCGGCGACCAGCCGGTGGCCGCGTGACAGCAGTTCCAGCGCCAGTTCGCTCTTGCCCGAGCCAGCTTCACCGGTGATCAGTACGCCGATGGAGTAGATCTCCATGAATACGCCATGCAGGATCACCCGCGGCGCCAGCGTGCGGGCCAGGTGGTAGCTGAGGTGGTTGAGCAGCTCGTGGCCACGGCGCGGCGACACCCACAACGGGGTCTGCGACTCGTCGGCGGCCGAGCGCAGGTCTTCCGGGCAGCCGTGGCTTTTGGTGATGACCATCGCCAGCGGCCGGGCCTGGATGATGCGCTCGATCACTTCCCAGCGCTGGCGCGCATCCAGCGAATCCAGCCAGGTCAGCTCCTCGGTGCCGAGGATCTGCACTTTGTTCGGGTAGATGGTGTTGAGATAGCCTGCCAGCGAGGGCCGTCGCGAGACGGTATTGCCGGCCTCCAGTTCACGTTGCGCACCGGCATGGCCGGCGACCCAGCGCAGGTCGAGCTTCTCGCGCTGGTGGTCGAAGAGTTCCTGGGCGGTGATGCTGGTATTCATCCGCTACGCGCCTGCTGCGGGTTGATGATGATGTTCTTGAGGGTCTGCGCATCGGGGGCAATACGCAGCGCTTGACGGATGTCGGGGTCGGAAAAAATCTCCGCCAGCTCGGACAGCAGCATCAGGTGTTGATGGGTGTAATGCGCTGGCACGGCCATCGCAAAGACCAGGTCGACCGGTTCGTCACCGCCGAAATCAACGGGTTGTTGCAGGCGTAGCAGGGCGCCGCGTGGCTCCTGCAGGGTTTCCGAACGCCCGTGGGGGATGGCGATGCCGTGGCCAATGGCGGTGCTGCCGACGTTTTCACGTTCGCGCAGGCTTAAAAACAGGCTGTCCGCACCGGCCTCACGACAGGCAAGCAGGCGCGAGGCGGCAATCAGTGTGCTGTCTCGATCAGCGACCGCGAGTACCTGGGTACTCACGGCCGCCATCAGGTCGGTCAACGGCATGTTGGGCTTACGGCTGGGTTAAAGATCAGCCATTGTCGCGCAGAGCATGCGATGCGTGGGGAAGATGCTTTTCCTTGTGCTTTATGACCAGTCGGTCGAGCTTGTCGGCGAGCACGTCTATGGCTGCGTACATGGTGGGTTCGGCAGCATCAGCGTGCAGGGTGCGCCCGGGTAAATTCACCGTGGCGACGACGAGGTAGTCAGGCTTGCGGGTGGACAACTGGACTCGTACTTCGCAGTGCTGGTCGAAGTGCCGACCCAGCCGCTCCAGCTTTGTTTCCACGTACTCCTTCAGGGCAGGCGTGACTTCAACTTGCTGGCCATACGTCTCGATACGCATCGGATTCCTCCTGTGGTTCGGGGTTGCCTAGATGAACCCTGCGCTGCTCAACGAATGCTTCAGGCGATGCGGACGCGTTCGTGAGAGGCACAGATGTTCATGGCCTCACGATACTTCGCAACGGTGCGGCGCGCTACCGGTATGCCACTTGTTTTGAGCATCTCAGCCAGCTTGGCGTCAGAAAGCGGTTTGCGCGGGTTTTCCGCATCGATCAGATTGCGGATCATCGATTGGATCGCGGTGCTCGAAGCCTCGCCGCCGCCTTCGGTATCTATGCCGGAGGCGAAGAAGGCGCGCAACGGCAGGGTGCCGCGTGGGGTACGCACGTACTTGCGGGCGATGGCGCGCGAAATGGTGGATTCGTGCAGTTCCAGTTCGCCGGCGATTTCACGCAGCGTTAGCGGACGCAGCGCCTGTTCGCCAAACTCCAGGAAACCGGCCTGGTGATGCAGCAGGCTGCTGACCACCCGCAACAGGGTTTCCCCGCGTGCCTGCAGGCTCTTCAACAGCCAGCGCGCCTCCTGCAGCTGTGCGCGCAGATAGCTGGCATCGGCGTCGCCGCAGCGGCGGATCAGTTGCTCGTAGCTTTGATTGATGACCACCCGCGGACCTGCGTGGCCGGCCAGCGCACAGCGCCAGATGCCGCGTTGGCGCCAGACCACGCAATCGGGCACCACGTAGGTGTCCGAGGTCATCTGCCCCAGCTGTTTGCCTGGACGCGGGTCGAGCGAGCGCAGCAGTTGGACGGCTTCTTCGACATCGGCAACAGGCTGCTTGAGCTCCTGCGCAATGCCATTGATGCCGGCGCGCGGCAGTCGCTCCAGCGGGCCATCGGCGATGCGCCGGGCCAGGGCAAGGGCCGGCGTTTGGCAGGGTAATACGTCCAGCTGCAGGCTCAGACACTCGCCCAGGCTGCGTGCGCCTACGCCGGCCGGGTCGAAGCGTTGGATCTGGCGCAGTACCGCCACGATCTCGTCTTCGTCGGCGCGGATTTCCGGCAGCAGGGTCTGCGCGATCGCCGACAAGGGCTCGCGCAGATAGCCGTCTTCATCCAATGCATCGATCAGGGCCACGCCGATGGCGCGATCACAGGGACCAAGATGGGTCAGGTGCAGCTGCCACAGCAGGTGATCGGCCAGTGTGTCGCCGTCTTCGGCCTGTTCGCGTTCGCCGTTGTCGCCATCGTCGTCGAACGAGCCGGAACGGCCACTGCTCCAGTCTTCATCACCGCCGTCCCAGTCTTCGCCTTCGGCGTTGATATCACCTTGCGCAGGATCGATCGGGGTTTCTTCGCTGGAGCTGCTGGGGGCTGCGTCGTCGCTGTCGCCACCTTCGCCATTCTCGGCCCACTCCAGCAGTGGATTGGTTTCCACTGCCTCGGTCAGTTCCAGTTCGAGCTCGGTGCTGGACATCTGCAGAAGACGAATGGCCTGACGCAACTGCGGCGTCATGACCAGATTCTGTCCCATCGATGTCTGCAGCCGAGCTTTCATGCCTGATCCGTTCGGGTAGGGGCCCGACGTGGCGCTGCGACTCAGAGGGTGAAAGCGTCCCCGAGGTAAACACGGCGTACGTCAGTATTGGCTAGCAGATCTTCCGGTGCCCCCTGCGCCAGTACGCTGCCTTCAGCGAGGATATACGCCCGGTCGCAGATTCCCAAGGTTTCGCGCACATTGTGATCGGTGATCAACACACCGATGCCGCGTTGCTTGAGGTGGGTCACGATGCGCTGGATCTCGCCGACCGAGATCGGGTCGACGCCGGCAAACGGTTCGTCGAGCAGGATCAGGCGCGGTTTGGCAGCCAGTGCGCGGGCGATTTCGCAACGGCGACGTTCGCCGCCGGACAGGCTGGCACCGGTTTGATCAGCAACGTGACTGATCTGCAGTTCCTCCAGCAGCGAGGACAGTTCGCGCTCACGGCCGGCGCTGTCCAGGTCGGTACGAAGTTCCAGCACCAGGCGGATGTTGTCTGCCACGCTGAGCTTGCGGAACACCGACGGCTCCTGCGGCAGATAACCCACGCCCAGCTTGGCGCGCTCGTACATCGGCTCGGAGGTGATGTCCTTGCCATCGAGCACGATGCTGCCGGCATCGGCGGCGACCAGGCCGACGATCATGTAGAAGCAGGTGGTTTTACCGGCACCATTGGGGCCGAGCACGCCGACCACTTCGCCAGCATCCAGGGTCAGCCCGAAGTCCTTGACGACTTCGCGGTTCTTGTAGCGCTTGCGCAGGCCTTGGGCAACGAGCATTACTTCGCCTCTCCCGCCGCTGCCGGCGCCTTGTTCTTGGGTTGGATCACGGTGCGCACGCGGGTGCCGTCGCCGCCGCTCTGCATCGCGCCGCTGCGGGTGTTGTAGACCATGCGCTGGCCAGCATTGGTGCCGCGCTCGGACTCAACCTTGTAGTTGCCGGTCAGGACGATGACTTCGCTGTTGATGTTGTAGTCCATGTTGTCGGCACGGGCATTCATCCAGGTGTTGTCGTCCATCTGCTGCTTCAGCGTGGCTTGTTTACCGGTGAGGATCACCCGCTCGGTTTCGCCGTTCTTGCGGATCACATCAGCGGTATCGGCATGGATCTCCATGGAGCCCTGGGTGATGATCACGTTGCCGCTGAACTGGCATTTGCCGTTGTCGCTGAAATTGCAGTCATTGTTGTTGGAATCGATGGTCATCGGCTGATTGCGATCCGATGCTTTGGACCACGCCAGGCCGGGTGCGAGCAGGGCGGCGAGCAGCGCGATCGACGCGAGCTTAGCGGGCAGCTTTGGGTTCATAGCGGGTCTTGACCTGGGAAAGGAGTGAATACTGCTGGGATTTGAGGTTGGCGCGGAAGCCGACACCGGTCTGCGACAGGCCCGGTCGGGTCAGCGTCACTTGTGCATCGGTGCGCGCCAGATCCTGCTCGGCGAGCACATCCAACGCGCTGGTACGGAAGGTGGTTGGCGGGGTCTTGCCGTCGGTGGGACTGTCACCAGCAACATTGCCGCGCAGGCGCAGCTCCTCACCCTTGGGGCTGACCCAGCCGGTATCGGCGCTTAGTCGCCAGTGCTGCCCGGCGGTGTCGGGCAGCAGGAACAGTGGCTTGGTTATGTTGGAGGTCTGGTCGGCGCGGTTGCGCACCATCGACGGTGCGCGCAGCGTCATCGACTCGCGGCCATCCTTGTCCAAGGTGACGATCTCGAAGTCGGTCAGGGTGAAGTCGGTGCTGCCTTCTTCAACAGCCGTTGGCGCGGTGTTGGCGCGATTGCGCCATGCCGACCAGCCGCTGAGCAGGGCGGCCAATAGCAGGCCTATACCAAGAACCGAACGCCAACTCATCAGGAAAACCTCGCCAGGACTGCATCCAGTTTGCCCTGCGCGGCCAGCAGGACGTCACACAATTCGCGCGCTGCGCCACGCCCGCCTTGGGCACGGGTCTGCCAATGCACGCGTTCGGCGATCCAGGGGTGTGCATCGGCTGGGGCTACCGCAAGGCCGACCGCGCATAGCGGCGCCAGATCGGGCAGGTCATCGCCCATGAAGGCGACCTGCTCCAGGCCGATGCCGTGCTGCTCGCACAACGCACGCACGCTGGCGAGCTTGTCGCCGACCGCGATCTGGGTGTCGATGCCCAGATCGGCCCCGCGCCGCTGCGCTGACAGGCTGTTGCGCGCGGTGATCAGCACCGGATGGATGCCGTGCTGTTGCAGCAGCTTCAGGCCCAGCCCGTCCTGCACGTAATACGCCTTGCTCTCATTGCCGGCATGGTCGTAGAACAGCCGGCCGTCGGTCAGGGTGCCGTCCACGTCAAAGCAGGCCAGGCGGATGGCGCTGGCGGTGGCGTGCAGATTGGCGGGGAAAAGCGCTAGCGGCGAGTAAGGCATTTGCAGGCAGTATCCGTTGCGGCAGGTCGAGCGTTGGCCCGAGGTCGTTGATTGTGCGGGGTTTAGACGACTTTTGCCCGCAACAGGTCATGAATGTTCAGGGCGCCGACGGGGTGATTGTCACCATCGACCACGATCAAACCATTGATCTTGTGGGTTTCCAGCAGCCGCGCGGCTTCTGCGGCCAGTTGGTCGGCACCGATGGTGCGCGGGTTGCGGGTCATCACCTGGGCGATGCTGGCGGTGCGAACGTCCAGATCGGTATCCAGGGCGCGGCGCAGGTCACCGTCGGTGAACAGGCCAACCAACCTGCCTTGGGCATCGACCACAGCGGTCATACCTAGCCGCTTGCGGCTCATTTCCATCAGCGCCTGGCTGAGGCTGGCGTCGTCACTGACGCTGGGCAGATCGTCGCCGGCATGCATCACGTCGGTGATATGCAGCAGCAGGCGCCGGCCCAGGCTGCCGGCAGGGTGTGAGCGGGCAAAGTCGTCGGCGGTGAAACCGCGCGCGTCCAGCAGGGCCACCGCCAGCGCATCGCCCATCGCCAGTGAGGCGGTGGTGCTGGAGGTCGGGGCCAGGGCCAGCGGACAGGCCTCATGGTCCACGTTCACGTCCAGATGCACATCGGCGGCCAGCGCCAGGCTCGACTGCGGCCGGCCGGTCATGGAAATCAACGGGTTGCCCTGGCGCTTGAACACCGGCAGCAGGGTCAGTACTTCGTCCGACTCACCGGAATAGGACAGCGCCAATACCACGTCATCTTCGGTGATCATGCCCAGATCGCCGTGCCCGGCTTCGCCCGGGTGCACATAGAACGAGGGCGTGCCGGTCGAGGCCAGGGTGGCGGCGATCTTGCGCGCGATATGCCCGGATTTGCCCATGCCGGTGGTGACCACGCGGCCGCGCGAAGCCAGTACCAGCCGGCAGGCGGCGGCGAATTCGGCACCGATGCGACCGCCTACCCGGTCCAGTTCGTCGCGCTCGATCTCGAACACACGGTGACCACTGGCCACCAGATCGGCGTCGCGCAATGTATCCAGGGAAAGCGGGGAAGCAGCCATACGGATGCCACTCGGAGAGTAGAATGGGGGTTCATTTTATTAGGAAAGTGCTTTGGACGCCGAGACCATCCGAAATCTGATCGAAGCCGGCCTGCCGGGCGCTCGCGCCGACGTGCAGGGCGACGACGGGGTGCACTTCGAGGCCACGGTGGTCTGTGAGGCATTTGCCGGCAAGATGCCGTTGGCGCGTCACCGCATGGTGTATGCGACGCTGGGCGATCTGATGGGCGGTGCGATCCATGCGCTGGCGCTGAAAACCATTACCCCGGGTGAAGCCGGCTGAGCCGGCGCACTCTCTTCTCCTTTATACCGGCCTTAAATCCATGGCAAAAATCGTAGTCACCGGCGGCAATGCGCTGAACGGTGAGGTTCATATCTCCGGCGCCAAGAACGCCGTCCTGCCGATCCTGTGCGCCACCTTGCTGGCCGATGCGCCTGTGGAAATCACCAACGTGCCGCATCTGCACGACGTGATCACCACCGTGAAGCTGCTCGGTGAGCTGGGCGCCAAGGTCACCGTCGATCAGGGCACCCTGTCGCGCGGCAGCGCGGTGGTGGTGGACCCGCGTACCGTCGATCAACACGTTGCGCCGTATGAGCTGGTCAGGACCATGCGCGCCTCGATCCTGGTGCTGGGCCCGTTGCTGGCCAAATTCGGCCAGGCCGAAGTATCGCTGCCGGGCGGTTGCGCCATCGGCTCGCGTCCAGTCGACCAGCACATCAAGGGTCTGCAGGCGCTGGGTGCGGAAATCACTGTTGAAAACGGCTTCATCAAGGCCCACGTCGATGGGCGCTTGAAGGGCGGCCGTTACACCTTCGACATGGTCAGCGTCACCGGCACCGAGAACGTGCTGATGGCGGCTGTGCTGGCCGACGGCACCACCGTGCTGGAAAACGCCGCGATGGAGCCGGAAGTGGCCGATCTGGCGCATTGCCTGATTGCACTGGGCGCCAAGATCGAAGGCGTGGGCAGCTCGCGCTTGGTCATCGAAGGCGTCGAGCGCCTGCACGGCGGCCGTCACGCAGTGCTGCCCGATCGCATCGAAACCGGTACTTTCCTGGTTGCCGCAGCGATGGCTGGTGGTCGTGTGACGGTGCGCAATGCGCGCCCGGATACGATGGATGCAGTGCTGCAGAAGCTGACAGAAGCCGGCGCTGAAATCAGCACCACCGAAGACAGCATCACCCTGGACATGCACGGCAAGCGGCCCAAGGCGGTGAACATCACGACCGCGCCGCACCCGGCCTTCCCGACTGACATGCAGGCTCAGTTCATGGCGATGAACTGCGTGGCCGATGGCGTCGGCGTGATCACCGAAACCATCTTTGAAAACCGCTTCATGCACGTCAACGAGCTGCTGCGACTGGGCGCCGACATCCAGATCGAAGGTCATACCGCGATCGTGCGTGGCGTTGAGAAGCTCAGTGGCGCGCCGGTCATGGCGACCGATCTGCGCGCCTCGGCCTGCCTGATTCTGGCCGGTCTGGTGGCTGCTGATGAGACCAGCATCGACCGCATCTACCACCTGGATCGTGGCTACGAAAACATTGAGGAAAAGCTCAGTGGGCTCGGTGCCAACGTGCGGCGGATCGCGTGATCCTCAAGGGCCGTTTCACCCCGCGTCGCAAGGCTCTGCTGGGTCTGGTGCTGCTTGCCCTGGCCTGGTTGGGCTGGGGCTGGTACAGCGGCGTGGCCATCACGAAGGGCGTTGAAAAGGAGCAGATGGACTGGAATGGCGATGGCCAGGTCAGTCGCGACGAGTTCCTGCAGGCGTTCTATGCAGTGCAGGTGAAGGACAGTGAAGAGGGCGATCGCCAGTGTCGTAGCTTCATCTGGCGCAGCAGCGGTGAAGAATTCCGTCGCGATTGCCGCACGGTGTTCAAGAAGGCCGCCGCCGAATAGCAGGTTTGCGCCGCAGTGTTGCGGCGCCTCTTGCTGGCAAAGCAACCCGGGTAGGCGCAGCGCACCCGGGATGATGCGCCCAGGCAGGGCGCAGCTCACGCTTGAGCCCTGCCGTTACTTATTACAACTGTTGCGTAGATCTCCGGTCCCGGGTTCGCTGTTGCTTGCCCGGGCTAGGCTTGGGTACCGCTGTGCGCTGTGCTTCAGCGCGACCAGGAGTTCATCTGCAGGCTGATCGTGGTGGTGCCGTTCTCGCGCTGGACGATGCGCACCGGTGCCGGAATCCCGGCCACGATCCAGGCGATGGTCTGCTTTTCAGCGCCGCCCTGGGCAACCTTGGTGGCGTCGTAGTTGCGGCCGGCGATGGTGACCCGCTCGCGACCAATCACCCGATAGTTCATTGGCCGCGCGCGCCCGTTTTCGATCATGCGGTAGGACAGGGAGTGGCCAGCGGGCACGTCGCGTGCCAATGCCAGGTTGATCAGCAGCGCATCCATGTCGCCAGCGCGCAAGGCTACCGGTCCGGCGCGGCTGGGTTTGACGTCGCCGCTCCAGCGCGCCTGGCCAGCGGCCCAGTTGTAGTTGGTGATGACACCGCGCTGGACCGAGGCATAGTTGGTCCGGTCGCTGCCGCCCAATGGCCGGTACTGCGTTCCCATGTCCTGGAACACGGTGGCTTGGCTCAGCTTGGCCAGCATGTGATCCACGGTCAGCAGGTACATCCAGGAGCCATTGCGTGCCGGGGTCAGGGTCATCCGTGCGGAAGCACTGAGGCCCTTGTAGCTGGCGGTGTAGCGGCCATCGAAACGCTGTACGGCGGCATCGGCAGTTGCGGTCATGGATACCAGCAGGCCAGCTGCAAGCGGGAGTAGGGCGAATTTACGAACAAGGGTCACGGCGGCTCATCCATGAACGCGCCCGGCATCAGACCGGGCGCGTCGGGGTGGGGGGCTAGGGTCAGTTGATCGAGCGGATGGTCAGGTCCAGTGCGTCCTGGCCGTTCTCGCGCTGCAGCAGGCGTGCCGGTACCGGCATGCCGGGGACGATCCAGGCGATCTGTTCCTTGTTGCCATCCACGCGTGACACCTTGGTGGCTTCCTGCTGCTTGCCGGCGATGGTCATGTTTTCCTTGCCGATCACCCGGTAGGTCATGGGCTTGATGCGGCCATCGTCGACCATGCGGTAGGTCAGGGGCTTGCCGGCGGCGACATCGCGGGCAATGGCCAGATTGATCAGCAAAGCATCCATGTCGCCGCTTTGAAGGCGGATCGGGCCGCTGCGTTCGGGTTTAACATCGCCGGACCAGGTGGCTTGGCCGCTGTTCCAGTCATAACGCGCATCCACCTGCTTGCGCTTGATCAGTACCACCGAGCGGTCATGGCTGCTGAGCGGGCGCAGCTTGCCGCCCTGTTCGTCGAACACAGTGGCCTGGCTCAATTCCGCCATCGGGTTCTTGATCTGCAGGCTGTAGCGCCACTGGTTGTTGCCGGCAGGAGCTACCGACATCACGCCATTGGCCTGCATGCCCATGTAGCTTGCCTGGTAGTCGGCGGTGAACGGCTCAAATGCCAACGCTGGCAAACTGGCCGCGACCAGCGCGGCGGCGGCGAGGTAACGCAGGGGGCTACGGGTAAGCTTCATGCTCAGGCTCCTTGATATTCGATCAGGCGCAGGTCGATTTCGTCCTGCCCGTCTTTGCGTTGCAGTATGCGCACCGGGGTGGGCACGCCGTTGGCAATCCACAGGATGGTTTCATCATTGCCGCCATTGGTGCGGTAGACCCGCAAGGCGTCATAGCTGAGATCGCCCACCTGCACGTTTTCGGTGGTGTCGGCAGCACGGTACTCGTACTGGCGCACCCGGCCGACATCGACGTAGCGATACTGCAATGCCTGTCCCGGCCGTGCATCACGCATCAGCGACAGGTTGAGCACCAAGGCGCTCTGGTCGCCGCGCTGCAGGGTAATGGGTCGCTGCCGTTCTTCCTTCAGGTCGCCGTGCCACTGCGCGGTACCTGCCTGCCAGTTATAGACGCCGGTGACCTTTTTGCTCATGAACAGGGCTTTCTTGACCGTGCTCTGGCTCAGTGGCGTGTAGACGCTGCCTTCGTTGTTGAACACGTTGCTCTGTTCAATGTTCAGCCCGAGGATGCTGGCAAAGCCGCGCTTGCCACGCACCGCCATGTCCACCCGCCACTGACTGTCGCTGTTATGGACCACGCGCATGGTGGCATCACCGGCTTCCTTGCCCTTGTAGAAGGCTTGGTAGGTGGCGACGAACGGCTCCAGTGCCGGCGGAGTCCACTCCAGCGCCGGCGGCGCCAGCGTAACCGGTGCCTGTGCCTGTTCCGGCGCGGTCGCAGCTGCAGGCGTTTCCTGAGCGTGGCTGACCGCTGATACCAGCAGTGCGGTCAGAACCAATGGTTTGAGAAGCGCTATGGCCATGTGAGGACTAGGGCAGAAGAAAGAGGGGATCTTGCCAAACCACACATCAGCAGCATGTGCGGATCAGCGACGGAGGGTTCCGGCGGAATCTAGGCGCAGTGGACTAAACACAGACTGACCGTCGTAGTGGACCACGCCGTCCTGTTCAGCAAGTCGGCCGGCGACCAGCAACTGTACGCTGGCCAGCAGCAGCGGATGTTCGACCGCCAGCACCCGTTTGGCCAGCGCTTCAGCACTGTCCTCGGTCAGCACCGGGACCCGTGCCTGGGCGATGACCGCGCCTGCATCCAGTTCAGGTACGACGAAGTGCACGCTGGCACCGTGCTCGGCATCGCCGGCCTCGATGGCGCGGGCGTGGGTATGCAGGCCCTTGTGCAAGGGCAGCAGCGAGGGGTGGATGTTCACCAGACGGCCGCTGAAGCGTTGCACGAAGGCGGCGCCGAGGATGCGCATATAGCCGGCGCAGATGATCCAGTCCGGCTGGCTTGCGGCCACCGCATCGGCGAGCGCGCTGTCAAACGCTTTGCGCTCGGTGAAGTCCTTGGGTGAGCGCGCCCAGCGCTGTCCGGGTGCCACTTTTTCCAGTGCGGCGGCACCCGGCTTGTCGGAGAACACGCCGACAATCTGCGCATCCAGCTGGCCGGCGGCAATCGCGTCCTGCAGGCATTGCAGGTTGCTGCCGCGCCCTGAGGCAAGCACGGCGAGACGGGGCAGAGGGCTCATGCGCGCGATTTCCGCAGCAGTGGCCATAGCGCCAGACTGCCAAGGGTGGCCAGCAACATATCGGCATGCGCGTCCCAGATGTCGCCCTGCTGGCCGTTATAGGCTTCCGCAGCTTCGGGGGACAGGGCCAAGGCGATGCCCCATTCCAGCCATTCGTAGGCCAGGCTGGAGCACATGATGGTCATCACCGCCAGCGTGAACGCCTGGCCCTGGCGCAGCGCCGGCCAGCCATGGCGGGCCAGCTGGGTCAGCGCCGGGGTGAAGCAGATGCCGTACAGCAGGTGGATCAGGCGATCAAAATGATTGCGTTCCCAGCCGAATACAGCGTTCGGCGACCAGCCAAACAATGCCTGCGCCCATTGGTCATAGGGAATGTTGGAGTACAGCCAACGGGCGCCAATGCTGTGCAGGATGATGAAGCCGCAGATCGCTGCGAAGGCGCCGCTGCTCAAGGGCCAGCGGCGGTCCACCCACCACAGCGCCAGCAGGCCGAGCACGGTCAGCGAGCTGTGCAGGGCCTGTTCCACAGGCCATAGCGGTTTGATCCAGGTAAGCGCGAATACAACAAGCACGCCGATGAAGGCGGCCTTCTTGGCGGCTGTCATGTAGTCGTTGGCTCAGCCGATGTGGACGCGTTCGGCGCCGTTTTCAGCCACCACTTCACCAATCTGCCAATGCGCCAGTTCCAGCGACTCCAGCGTGGCGTTGATGGCAGCGACCTGGTCGGCCGGTACCAGCAGCACAAAGCCGATGCCGCAGTTGAAGGTGCGCCACATCTCGCTGTTGGCCACATTGCCTTCGCGCTGCAGCCACTGGAACACCGGCGGCAGCGGCCAGCTGCTGGCGTCGATGGTCAGGCCCAGGCCTTCGGGCACCACGCGGATGATGTTTTCGGTCAGGCCGCCGCCGGTGACGTGGGCCATGCCGTGCACGGCTGCGCCATGGGTCTTGAGCAGCGACAGGATCGGCTTGACGTACAGGCGGGTCGGCGCCATCAGCGCATCGACCAGCTTGACGCCGTTCTCCAGCACCAGATCGGCCGGGCTGCCGGCACGTTCATAAATGCGACGGACCAGCGAATAACCGTTGGAGTGCGGGCCGGAGGAGGCAATGCCGATCAGCACGTCGCCGAGGGCAACGGCCGAGCCGTCCTTCAATTCGCTTTTTTCGACGCCGGCGACAGTGAAGCCGGCCAGGTCGTACTCGCCCGGGGCGTACATGTCGGGCATTTCAGCGGTTTCGCCGCCGATCAGCGCGCAACCGGCCTCGGTGCAGCCATTGGCGATGCCGCCGACCACGGCCGCAGCGGTGTCGATGTCGAGCTTGCCGGTGGCGAAATAATCCAGGAAGAACAGGGGCTCAGCGCCCTGTACCAGCACGTCGTTGACGCACATGGCGACCAGGTCGATGCCGATCGTGTCATGGCGGCCGAGCTGTTGTGCCAGCTTCAGCTTGGTGCCGACGCCGTCGGTGCCGGACACCAGGACTGGCTCGCGGTACTTGTTGGAGAGGTCGAACAGGGCACCAAAGCCACCCAGTCCGCCCATCACCTCCGGGCGGAAGCTGCGCTTTACCAGCGGCTTGATGCGCTCGACCAGTTCGTTGCCTGCGTCGATGTCGACACCGGCGTCACGGTAGGTCAGGGGGGAGTTGGCAGAGGTCGAGGGGCTGGTCACTGGCGGCTGCACTGGCGGGGTGAACGGTCGATTTTAACAGGCCACGTTGGCGTGAAGGCCCCATTCGGGCAACAATTCCCTCCGGAATCGTCGAGCAATGGAAATTTCAATGCGCCGCAGCCTGGTCACAATCCTGTTTCTGGCGCTCTGCCTGCCTGTTTCACTGGTGCAGGCACAGTCGTCCGGCATGCGTACCGAAGGGGACGTGGCCGGCGCCAGCAGTGCCTATGAGGCCGAGGTACCGGTCAACAGCCAAAGCGAGGTCGATCGCAACGGCGGGCTGGCACGCGCGCTGGGCGCGGTGCTGGCCAAGCTGTCCGGCGACCGCAGTGCGCTGGCGCGCCCGGGCGTGGCGCAGGCCCTGCGCAGCGCCAAGGACATGGTCGAGAGTTACGACTACCGGCAGGATCAAAGCGTCAGCGCCAGTGGCGCGCCGAGCTTCCGCACCATGCTGGTGGCGCGTTTCCGCCAGGATGACGTCGACGGACTGGTAGCCGCGCTGGGCTTGCCGGTATGGCCGCAGCCGCGCCCGAAGCCGGTGGTGTGGCTGGCGATCGACGATGGCAGTGGCCCGCGTCTGGTCGGTGTGCCGCAGTCCAATGCGGCGCGGCCCTTGCTGGATCGGGCGGTTGAACGTGGCTTCAAGCTGGGGCTGCCGGCCGGCGGCGCGGCTGAGCAGGCCTTGGTCGGTGCGATCTGGCGCCAGGACACCGCAGCGGTAGCGCGGGCTTCGTCACGCTATTCGCCGCCGATGCAGCTGATCGGCAAGTTGTACCGCGGCAAGGGCGGCGGCTGGGTTGCCGACTGGGTGTTTGTCGACAACGGCCGCGAGCTGTCCAAGTGGACCACCAACGACGCCGATGCACGGCGGGCGATGATGGCCGGTGCCGATGGTGCCGCCGATGCGCTGGTACGGCGTTATGCCAAGGCGCCGGTCGGCGGCGCGGCGGGTGTTTACCGGATCGTGGTCAGCGGCATCCGCAGCGCGGATGACTATCTGCGCCTGGCGGCCACCTTGCAGAGCGTGGCCGTGGTGAAGGCCATCACGCCAATCCAGGCCTCGGGCGACCGGCTGGAACTGGATGTCGAGCTGATGAGCGGTCTGCCCGGCTTCAACCGCATGCTGGGCCGTGATGCCGCCTTGCAGCCAGTGGGCGCGGTGGACGATGGTGATGCGGACGCATCAACGGATCAGAACAGCGGCAGCCGCCGCGCGGAGTACCGCATTCGATGAGTACTGATACAGCGGAAATGGAAATCGCGCTGTTCCTGCGCCGCCTCAAGTGGGTGGTGTTGAGCGCCTTCGGGCTGTGGGTGATGTGGCTGCTGGCACCGGTGTTGACCCCGTTCGTGGTCGCGTTGATGCTGGCCTGGCTGGGCGATCCGCTGGTTGACCGGCTGGAAGCCCGGGGCCGCTCGCGCAACACCGCGGTGGTGCTGGTGTTCGTGCTGATGATCCTGCTGCTGGCCTTGGCGCTGCTGATCCTGGTGCCCTTGATCCAGCGCCAGATCATTACCTTGGTTGCCGCCTTGCCCCAGGGGCAGGAGTGGCTGATGAACACCGCGATTCCGTGGATCGAGCTGAAGACCGGTCTGGAAATCATGGCCTGGCTCGACCCCGGCCGTCTGTTCGAGTGGGTGCGCAGCCATTGGCAGCAAGCCGGTGGCGTTGCGACCACGTTCTTTGGCTACGTGTCGCGCTCGGGCTTTGCGATGGTGGCCTGGGTGATCAACCTGGCCTTGTTGCCGATCCTGGCCTATTACTTCCTGCGCGACTGGGACAAGTTGGTCGAGCGGGTTGCATCGATGATCCCGCGCAACCATATCGAAGTGGTTACGCGCTTGGCGCGCGAGTCCAACGACGTGCTGGGCGCCTTCATCCGCGGCCAGATCGTGGTGATGATCGCGTTGGGTGTGGTGTATGCAGCCGGCTTGACGCTGGTGGGCTTGAACCTGGGCCTGTTGATTGGCCTGGTCGCGGGCTTGATCAGCTTCATCCCCTATCTGGGGGCGACCACCGGCGTGGTGATGGCGGTGCTTGCGGCACTGGTGCAATCGCAGGGCGTGGACCTGCAGTTGCTGGTGTTGGTTGGTGTTGTTTTCACCGTCGGCCAGTTGCTGGAAAGCTATGTGCTGACGCCGCGCATCGTCGGTGACAAAATTGGCCTGCACCCGGTCGCGGTTATTTTTGCAGTGATGGCTGGTGGCCAGTTGTTTGGATTTTTGGGAATGCTGTTGGCCTTGCCAGCGGCGGCGGTGATCAACGTGCTGTTGCGCTATGCGCACCAGCGTTATCGCCAAAGTGAGTTGTATGCCGGCCACGGGCCGACGATTGTGTTGGACCCGCGCAGCATTCAAGTGCCGGCGGATCTGAGCATCGTGTCGAAGGATGTAGAACCTAAGTGAGTGTGCCGCAGTTACCGCTGGCCTTGCGTTACCCGCCAGACCAGCGCTTTGAAACGTTCATCGGTGCGCCGGAAGGTGCGCTGCCGCAGTTGCGTGCCGTTGCCAATGGCAGTAGCCAGGACTGGATCTATCTGGTTGGCGCCGGTGCCACCGGCAAGACGCATCTGGCCCTGGCCACCTGTGCTGCCGCGTTGCAGGCCGGGCGCCGACCGGCTTACCTGCCATTGCAGGCCGCGGGGACGCGCCTGCAGGACGCATTGGAAGCGCTGGAAGGCCACGATGTGCTGGCGCTGGACGGGCTGGAATACGTTGCAGGCCGACGCGAGCAGGAAGTGACCCTGTTCGAGTTCCACAATCGCGCGCGTGCTGCCGATGTGACCGTGATCTATACCTCGCGGCTGCCGCCTGATGGTCTGGGGCTGGTGCTGCCGGATCTGCGCTCGCGGCTGTCACAGTGCAGCCGCATCACCCTGGAGCCGCTGGATGCCGAAGGGCGTGGCGCGGTGCTGCGTGAGCGTTCCGTGCGCCGTGGATTGGTGATGGATGAGGCGACGCTGGATTGGTTGCTGACCCGCACCGGCCGCGACCTGAGCGGGCTGGTGACCTTGCTGGAGCGACTGGATCGCGAATCGCTTGCGGCAAAGCGGCGGATCACCGTGCCGTTCCTGAAGCGGGTGCTGGAGAACGGGCCGGGTTGATTGTGGTTTTGTAGGAGCGGCGTCAGCCGCGAAGCAGATGTCATATCCGCAAAAAGAGATGCCTGCAATTGCAGGCATCTTTGTATCCGAGCTTTCAGCGGCTTCGCGGTTTACACCGCTCCCACAACGGATGCGACAGCGCGGCTTTTGTAGGAGCGGCGTCAGCCGCGAAGCCAGTGCCGCACCAGCAGACAAAATGCCGCAATTACAGGCATTTTGGTGTCTGATCTTTCGTCAGCTTCGCGGCTTACGCCGCTCCTACAAGTTCGGCTTCAAGCTGCTGCAAGCGCTCGGGGGTGCCTACGTCGGTCCAGCGGCCTTGGTGATGCTGGCCGCTGATGCTGTCGCTGACCATCGCCGCGCGCAACAATGGCGCCAGCTTGAAGCGCGGCGGTGTTTCCGTGCTGCCATCGGCATCGCCAATCACTGCCTGCCAGCCCTGCAGCAGCTGCGGTCGATACACGCCGATGCCAGCAAAGGTCAGTCGCGCTTGTTCGCCGTTGTCGTGCAGCAGACCATCGGCATCCAGAATGAAATCGCCACGCGGGTGCTGCACTGGATTGTCGACCATGACCAGATGCGCGCTGCCCTTCGGTTCCTGCGGCAAGGCAGCGAAATCAAAATCGCTCCAGATATCGCCATTGACCGCCAGGAACGGCGCATCGCCGAGCAGCGGCAGCGCGTTGTGCATGCCGCCGCCGGTTTCCAGTGGCACCGGGCCTTCGTACAGATAGTGCAGGCGCAGGTTCCAGCGGCTGCCATCGTCCAGTTTTTCCGGGAACTGCGCGGCCAACCAACTGGTGTTGATCACCACATCGCGGATGCCCAGCGCAGCCAAACGCTGCAGATGCCATTCAATCAGCGGCACACCGGCCACCGCCAATAGCGGCTTGGGTGTGTGATCGGTAAGCGGGCGCATGCGCTCGCCCAGTCCGGCGGCGAAGATCAGGGCCTTCATGCTGAAGCCTTGGCAGCCATCGCCGGTTTGAAGCGGCGTTCGAACAACTCCTGCAGCGGCGCCAGTTCCGGATAACGCGGCAGCACTTCATCCAGGTAGCGGATGAAACGCGGTGCGTCCTCGAAGTAGTGGCCCTTGCCGTCGCGATCGCGCAGGCGCACGAAGATGCCGAGGATTTTCAGATGGCGCTGTACGCCCATCCAGTCGGCATCGCGCAGGAACTGCGGCCATGGCCGTACCTGCAGGCCCGCGGCCAGTGCCTGTGCGTGATAGCGCGCAAGCCAGGTGTCCACTTTTTCCAGCGGCCAGCTCAGGAAGGCGTCCTTGAACAGGCTGGCCGGATCGTAGGCAATCGGTCCACTGACCAGATCCTGGAAATCCAGCACCGCCAGGCCGCCTTCGACCGGCATCAGGTTGCGCGGCATGAAATCGCGATGCGTAAGCACCTGCGGCTGGTTCAAGGCGTTGTCCATCAAACGCCGTTGCACCAGCTGCAGTTGTTCGCTCTCGCCACAATCCAAGGTCAGGCCCAAGTGGCGTTGTACGAACCATTCTTCAAACAGGCCAGCATCACGCTGCAGCAGCGCCTCGCCGAACGCGCCCATGCCTTCGGGTACCGGGATCGACTGCAGGCGGATCAGCTGCGCGAAGGTCGCATCGAACCAGGCGTCGGCATTGTCGTCGCTGATGAAGCGGGCAAGGGTTGGTCCGCCCAGGTCTTCCAGCAGCAGGAAACCGCTGTCGACATCGCGCGCCAGCACCTGTGGTACGCGCACGTCGTTGGATTCAAGCAGGTCGTGCATGCGCAGCCAGGGGCGTACATCTTCCAGCGCGGGCGGTGAGTCCATAACGATGTGGCTGCCGCGCGCGCTGGTGCTGCGCCAATAGCTGCGGAAACCAGCATCGACCGATGCGCGTTCGAGAGTGGTGGCAGGGTCGCCAAGTGCGGCGGCGGCCCACTGCAGGCGTTGTTCGGTGCGCAGTGGATCGGAAGCGGGATCGTTCATGGACACTACAAGTAAAGCGGCGCCCGCAGGCGCCGTTGGATGGAGTCAGCGCTTGCCGCCGCTGATCAGGCGCAACAGGCCGAGCAGGGCGATCGCACCGATGATGGAGCCAACGAAGCCGGCCGGCTGACCTGCCGAATACCAGCCCATCTCACGGCCGAACCAGCCAGCAAATACCGCGCCGGCCACGCCGAGCACGATGGTCAGCAGGCAGCCCATGCGGTTGTTGCCGGGCATGAAGAAGCGACCCAACAGGCCTACGAAGAAGCCGATCAGGATGATGTACAGCCAGCTGTCGCTGCCAAACAGTCCGCTCATGTTCTTGTCCGTGGCAAAGAAAAACGCAGCCTAGCAAGGCCAGGCTGCGTTCGTCATCAAACCATCAACATTCGACCAACCGCGTCGGACCGATCAGCAGCAGCCGTGGCCACCGTGACGGGTGCCGCTGTCGGCGGCCACCGGCGAACCGCTGGTTTCGCCACGCAGGCTGGCGGCGTAGTGGTCGAACAGCACCTTGGACACGCAGGAGGTGACGCGCTTGCCCATCGGGATGTGCAGGAACTCGTTCGGGCCATGTGCATTGGAATGCGGGCCGAGCACGCCGGTGATCATGAACTGCGCACCCGGGAACTTCTCACCCAGCATGCCCATGAACGGGATCGAGCCGCCTTCGCCCATGTACATCGCCGGCTTGCCGAAGAAGGCCTGGCTGGCGGCGTCGATGGACTGCTCCAGCCACGAGGCCATCGCCGGTGCGTTCCAGCCAGTGGAGGCTTTTTCAAGGTCCAGGGTGACGTGGGCGCCGTTCGGCGGATCGCGCAGCAGGGCTTCCTTCAGCAGCTCGCCGCAGGCCTTGCCATTGGCGGTCGGCGGCAGGCGCAGCGACAGCTTCACCGAGGTTTCCGGACGCAGCACATTGCCGGCCGATTCCAGCGGCGGCATGCCGCCGATGCCGGTGACCGACAGGGCAGGGCGCCAGGTGCGGTTGAGCACCAGCTCGGTCAGTTCGTCGCTCATCGGCTTGAGGCCGTCGACCAGCGGGAACTTGTCGAAGATGGCGGTATCGACCACGTCGGCAGCACGCTTGGCCTGCTCCAGACGCTCGGCAGGCACTTCCACGTGCAGGCCATCGAGCAGGATACGGCCGGTCTTCTCGTCTTCGATGCGCGACAGCAGCTGGCGCAGCAGGCGGAAGCTGGACGGCACCACGCCGGAGGCATCGCCGGAGTGCACGCCTTCGTTGAGCACCTTGACGGTGAAGTTGCCGCCGGTCAGGCCGCGCAGCGAGGTGGTGCACCACAGCTGGTCGTAGTTGGCGCAGCCCGAATCCAGGCACACCACCAGCGACGGCTGGCCGATGCGGTCGGCCAGATGGTCGACATAGGCCGGCAGATCGTAGGAGCCGGATTCTTCGCAGGCTTCGATCAGGATCACGCAGCGGGCGTGCGGCAGGCCTTGTTCCTGCAGCGCCAGCACCGCGGCCAGCGAGCCGAAGATGGCGTAGCCGTCATCGGCGCCGCCGCGGCCGTACAGCTTGTCGCCGCGCAGCACCGGAATCCACGGGCCGAGGTCGTCGTCCCAGCCGGTCATTTCCGGCTGCTTGTCCAGGTGGCCGTAGAGCAGCACGGTGTCGTCGCCGGTTTCCGGGCCGGTGGCCGGGATTTCCAGGAACAGCAGCGGGGTGCGGCCTTCCAGACGAACCACCTCGACCTGCAGGCCGGGGATGGTCTGCGCCTTGGCCCAGCTCTCCATCAGGGTTACGGCTTGTTCCATGTAGCCGTTGGCGACCCAGTTGGCGTCGAACATCGGCGACTTGTTGGGGATGCGGATGTAATCGACCAATTGCGGGACGATGTCGTTGTCCCACTTGTCGCTGAGAAATTGGCCGATCTTGGCGCTGTCCATCTGGATCTCCGGTAGCAATGTCAGGTGTAACCATTCTACGCCGCTCCCTTGTTGAGGGGGCTTGCGGCGGTTTCATCAATGAATTTTGTAGGGCTTTTCCTACAAGAGCTCGGGGGGTTGGCTGGCTGCCCGCCCGACCTGCTCCGGATATTCTAGGTTCATGTGGCGCGGGACACTGATTCGACCGGCGGGATAGCCAGCCAATCAGCCAACAAGCCACAAGGAGTACAGCGATGAAGCTTTTTACCGTAACGCTGCAGTCTCTGATTCTTGCATTGATGTTGACCCTTACGGCGCAAGCCAAGGACAAGGACAAGGTCGATATCAATACCGCCTCCGCGGCGGAGCTGAATCAGGTGTTGGTGAACGTGGGCCCTTCCAAGGCGCAGGCGATCATCGAACACAGACAGGCCAACGGGCCCTTCAAAAGTGTCGAGGAACTGGCGCTGGTGAAAGGAATCGGATTGAAGACGGTCGAACGGAATCGTGACCTGATCGAAGCGAGGGCTGGAACTGCCCCCGCCAAGAGCGCTACCGGGACGGTAGCTGCGCAGCCGGTTGAGAGGCGCTGAGCGGAAGGAATCGAATAGTGAACCGCCAGGATTGCGGATCACCAGGAACCCGGAAAGGGCAGGATGCTGGGGGCTGGCAGGAAGCCAACAAGGATGTGAGGTCGTCCGGTGTTGCACAGTGACGTGCAGCCGGGCGATTTTTCTGTCTGTGCTCTTTGGAAACGGCAAGGCCCGGGGAAACCCGGGCCTTGCTGGTTTCTGGGTGTTGAGCAGGAAATCAGGATGGGATATCCGGATCCGTAAAAGCCGTGATTCAGGCTTTTCGGGTCCGCTGCGCGGTTGCTGCCGGGGCTGCGGCTGTTTGTGGGAGCGGCGTCAGCCGCGAAGCTGATACAAAATCAGATCGCCCAACTGCCAATTGCCCCAGTACTACCAGCTTCGCGGCTGACGCTGCTCCTACAAAAAGTGAGTCCGTGCGTAGTCTATTTGGTCTGGTTGATTCGGCTGCGAAACGGTATCGCAGTTGACTGCCTCGGTTTTGGGCCAGGGCAAGCCGCTGCTTAAACCAAGCCGGTTGTGTAATACACGCCGATGATCGCGAACACCGCCAAGGTCTTGATGATGGTGATGGCGAAGATGTCCTTGTAGGACTGGCGGTGGGTGAGGCCGGTGACGGCCAGTACGGTGATAACCGCGCCGTTATGCGGCAAGGTGTCCATGCCGCCGGAGGCCATCGCCGCCACGCGGTGCAGCACTTCCATCGGAATGCCGGCCGCCTGCGCGTTGGCGATGAAACTGTCGGCCATTGCTGCCAGCGCGATGCTCATGCCGCCCGATGCCGAGCCGGTGATGCCGGCCATGGCGGTGACCGAGACTGCTTCATTGACCAGCGGATTAGGAATCGAGCCCAGCGCATTGGCTACCACCAAGAAGCCTGGCAGGGCGGCAATGACCGCACCGAAGCCATATTCTGAGGCGGTGTTCATCGACGCCAGCATGGCGCCGCCGATGGCTGACTTGGTGCCCTCGGCAAACGAAGCCACCACCGGCTTCCAGGCGAAGGCGATGACGCTGAGGATGCCCAGCAACAACGCGCCCTGCACGGCCCAGATTGCGCCCAGCTTGGAGACTTCCTGCACCACCGGTGCCGGGTTGCCGATCACCGCCGGGATGAAGGACTGGGTTTCGCCATAGAAGCCGGGAATCCAGCGGGTCAGGAAGAAGTTGGCAACGCCGACCAGGATCAGCGGGGTGATGGCTACCAGCGGGTGGGCGAGATTCTGGCCTTGGAAGGGTTCCGGCTCGTTGCGTAGTTCCTCGTTGGCACCGGCATAGCCCTCGCCATTGCGCACGGCGACGCGGCGGCGCCATTCCAGATAGCTCATGCCCAGGATCAGGATCACCACGGTACCGATCACGCCCAGCCACGGTGCGGCCCAGCTATTGGTGCCGAAGAACGCAGATGGAATGATGTTCTGGATCTGCGGCGTGCCCGGCAGCGCATCCATGGTGAAGGTGAAAGCGCCCAGCGCGATGGTGCCAGGGATCAGGCGCTTGGGGATGTTGCTCTGACGGAACAGCTCGGCGGCGAACGGGTAGACCGCAAATACCACCACGAACAGCGACACGCCGCCGTAAGTGAGCAGCGCGCAGACCAGCACGATGGACAGCATCGCGCGCTTGGCACCGACCAGCTTGATGGTGGCGCTGACGATGGACTTGGAGAACCCCGAGACCTCGATCAGCTTGCCGAACACCGCGCCGAGCACGAACACCGGGAAGTACAGCTTGAGGAAGCCGACCATCTTGTCCATGAACAGGCCGGTGAACATCGGCTGCACCAGACTGGGATCGGTCAGCAGCACCGCGCCCAGCGCCGCAACCGGCGCGAACAGAATCACGCTGTAGCCGCGGTAGGCGACAAACATCAGGAAGCACAGGGCCGCCAATACGATCAGAAACGACATTCACAGCTCCCCGGCCAATACATTGCCGGCGAGTATCGGGATCAAGGACGGCCCGGCCCACTGTACGAAGGGACTATACGCGGCCGGCTAACGCTCCATTAACGTGCGCTCCATGGCGACATTCGTGTGTCGCAACGTCATACCCGGGAGGAGGGAGACCAATGAAGCGCAAGTATCTGAGTATCGCCATCGGTGGCATTCTGTTGGCACCGGCCGCCTTCGTGCAGGCCCAGGAGCAGCAGGCGGTGCCGGCCGGCACCAAGGCTACGCAGCTGGACGAAGTGACTGTAACCGCGCGCCGTCGCAGCGAGTCCATCCAGGACGTGCCGGTGGCGGTCAGCGCCTTCGGTGAGGAGCAGATCAAGGATCTGCAGGCCTCGACCGTGGAAGGCTTGCAGGGCGCCGTGCCCAACATGAACATCGCCCAGGGCCGTGGTTCGGCCAACAGCGTCAACGTCTTCATCCGCGGCATCGGCCAGCCCGACGCGCTGCAGACCTTCGACCCGGGCGTGGGCATGTATGTGGACGATGTCTACTACTCGCGCATCAATGGTGCGCTGTTCTCGCTGTTCGATATCCAGCAGCTGGAAGTGCTGCGCGGCCCGCAGGGCACGCTGTACGGCAAGAATTCCACCGGCGGCGCGATCAAGCTGACAACCAAGAACCCCTTCGACAACGAAGGCGGCGCAGTGGAAGTAACCGCCGGTGACTACGGTCGCCTGGAAGGCCGCTTCTATGTCTCGGGCAAGCTGAGTGACACGCTGGCTGCGAGCATCGCCGGTGCCAAGATCACCAACGACGGTTACGTCAAGGATGCGGTCACCGGCAAGCGCTACAACGACGACGATACCGAAGCGCTGCGCGCCAAGCTGGCATTCCAGCCGACCGACAACTTCAGCGCGGTGCTGTCGCTGGATACCACCAAGCAGGATGCCGCACTGACCCTGGGTCGGCCGATGGCGCCGCTGCTGCAGACCAGCCTCGCACCGACCGGAGTGATCGTGTTGCAGCCGGGCGAAACCGGTGAGTGGAACCGTCGTGCACAGACCTCGTTCCAGAACGGTGAAGGCCAGTACTTGAAGCACTCTGGCGCATCGTTGTCGATGAGTTGGGACATCAATGAACAGTTCACGCTGAAGAGCATCAGCTCCTACCGCAAGCTCAAGACCAAGTCCTACATCGACATCGACGCCTCCGAGTACGAGCTTGGCGACGTGCTGGTGGCGCTGGACCAGAACCAGAAGAGCCAGGAATTCCAGCTGCATTACGACAACGGCTCCAATCTGCATGCCACCTTTGGTGCGTACTACATGAAGGAGAACGTGCCGTCCTACCAGGAAGCCTACGCCGACGATCTGTTCTCGTTCCTGGGCGGCAAGGTGCCGTTCCTACGCACCATTGAAGATGACCTGACCACCACGTCCACGGCGGCATTCGCGCACGTGAACTGGGAGTTCGTACCGACCTGGACCGTGGCTGCTGGCGTGCGCTGGACCAAGGACAAGAAGGATTACGATCGTTCCACCAGCACCTTCTGGGGCGCTCCGTTCACCGGGTTGAACGGCACGGTTGCGTTTGATGCGAAGGCATCGTGGACTGCGGTAACGCCGTCGATCAGCCTGCAGAAGGAATTCAGTGACAACCTGATGGGCTATGTGTCGGCCAACCGTGGCTTCAAGTCCGGTGGCTTCAACGGCCGCGCCAACACCGTGTATGACACCCAGCACGCCAAGTTCGATCCGGAGTACGTGTGGACCTACGAGCTGGGCCTGAAGGGCAGTTCGGCCGATCACCGTTTGCGTGGTACCGCCACCGCGTTCTACAGCAACTACAGCGACTTCCAGGCACGCGTATCGCAGGACGTGGGCACCTTCCCGGTGTTGAACGCGGCCAAGCTCAACATCAAGGGCATCGAGCTGGAAGGCAGCGCGTTGCTGGGCGAGTCCACCACCTTGAGCGCACAGCTGGGTTGGATGGACGCCAAGTACGACAGCTTCGAAGACTTCCGTCTCGATCCGTCCTACGCCGGCTACGATCCGACCGTGAACCACGACCACGTGCCGTTCTCGCCGGACGTGACCGCCCGCGTGGCCCTGCAGCACGTGTTTTCGCTGGGAGACAACGGCAGCCTGACCTTTGGCGGCGATGTGTCGTATCGCAGCGACACCTGGTTGTCGGTGGACAACCGCAAAGTGCTGAGCCAGGACGCATACACGTTGGTGGGCGCATACGGCGTGTGGGATTCGTCGCAGCTGACCTGGCAGGTACGTGCAGGCATTCGCAATCTCACCGACAAGCAGTACAAGACCGAAGGCCAGGAGTTCGCCAGCGTTGGCAACATCCAGACCGCGTACTACGGTCTGCCGCGCAACTGGTATGTGTCGGTGCGTTACAACTTCTGATGATGGAGCCCGTGACGGCTAGCTGACAGATACGCAAAACAGCCCTTTCCCGCTTCGCGGGGGAGGGTTTTTTGCGTTTGTTGCTGGTGCTCTGGTTGTATCTGCGGCGGTTGCCGGAGCAGATGCTGTTGCTTCGGCTTCGGCTTCGGCTTCGGCTTTGGCTTTGGCTTTGGCTTTGGCCTTGGCTCTGGCTCTGGCTCTGGCTCTGGCTTTGGCTGTGGCTGTTGCTGTGGCTGTTGCTGTTGCTGTTGCTTGAAGCCCCTCTCCCGCCTGCGGGAGAGGGGTTGGGGTGAGGGCAGCCCTTGCTGTTGGCTTTTAAGCTCTGGCTTTTGATGCAAAAGCTAAAAAGCCAATTGCTAGCGAACCACACCCTCACCCCAGCCCCCGCGCTAGCGCGAGGGCGCTCGAAGACTCGCGAACCAATGGTTCGCAAACGCCTCTCCTCGCCCCGGAGGGAGAGGTGCTTTGAGCATCCACCGCTTCATCCCTATCGCTTAACTCCGTATCCTGCCAAGCAGCTTCCGGGAAACGCATTCCATGTTGAGTCTGGTAACAGTGGCCTTGGCGGGTCTGGCCTGGCTGGCCTTGATGTTCGGTGTGGCCCTCTACGGCGAACGCCGGCCAGCCGCATTTGCCCGTCACTGGCGGCATATCTATGCACTGTCACTGGCGGTGCACTGCACCTCGTGGACCTTCTACGGCACCGTCACCCAGGCCGCGCGCCATGGCTGGCCGCTGCCGCCGACCTTCGTCGGCGCGATCCTGTTCTATGCGTTGGCCATCGGCGTGATGATGCGGCTGGTGCGGCTGGCGCGTGAAACCAATGCCACTTCGCTTGCCGATTTGATCGCCGCGCGGCTGGGCCGTGATGCCTGGTTGGCGGCAACGGTGACGTTGGTGACCGTGCTCGGTTTGATTCCATACATCGCGCTGCAGCTCAAAGCGGTGGCGATGAGCTTCGGCATGATCACCTCGCGAGCGGTGGAAGCCGGGCAGGCCGGCTCAATCTGGCAGGACAGCGCTTTGTATGTGGCACTGGCGATGGCTTTGTTTGCCATGCTGTTCGGTGCGCGCCGCGCCGATGCCTCCGAGCACAACCGCGGGCTGGTGTTGGCAATGGCGGCCGAGTCGGTATTCAAGCTAGGCGCGATGCTGGCGCTGGGTGTGTTCGTCTGGTTTGGTTTGAAGGGTGTGCCCGCGGCTCCGGTGGCGTCTGTGAGCGCGCCAGAGGGCGGCTTCATCCCGCTGGTGATACTCGGTGGACTGGCGATGTTCCTGCTGCCGCATCAGTTCCATATCGGCGTGGTGGAGTGCCGCGACCCGGCTGATGTGCGCACCGCGCGCTGGTTGTTCCCGCTATACCTGCTGCTGATCGCGCTGCCGATCCTGCCATTGGCGCGCGCTGGCACCGCGTTGCTGGGTAACAGCGTTCCCTCGGATATGTACACGCTGGCACTGCCGTTCTCGGCCGGCCATGAAGGTGTGGCCTTGTTCGCCTTCCTCGGCGGCCTGAGTGCGGCCACCGGCATGGTGGTGGTCAGTACGCTGACCTTGAGTCTGATGATCGGCAATCACTGGTTCGCGCCTGGTCTGGTGCGCAGCGCCTGGGCGCGTGCCGGCGGCGGCGATCACCGCCGCGAGCTGGTGTGGCTGCGCCGCGCGGGCATCTGCGTGATCATGCTGCTGGCCTGGGCTTACAGCCGCTTGATTGGCGGCAGCAATGTGCTGGCCGATATCGGCGCGGTCTCGTTCTCGGCAATGGCCACCTTGGTGCCGGTACTGGCATTCGCCATCTGGCGTCCGCAGACGCCGCCGCGCGCCGCCATTGCTGGCGTACTTGCCAGCTTCGCCACCTGGGCGTGGGTGTTGTTGCTGCCTTCCTTGCTGGAAAGCGGTGGTCGTACGCCGACCTGGCTGCTGCAAGGACCGTTCGGTTGGCAATGGCTTGCGCCGCAGGGCCTGTTTGGCCTGACCGGCTGGACGCCGCTGGGACGCGCGGTCGGCGCGAGCCTGTTTGTCGGCACGGCAGTGACCTTGCTGGCGATGGCATGGCGTCGCGATACGCCGGATCGCACCAGTCGCAATCTGGATGCCGATACCTTGCGCAATGCTGGCCGTCGCTTCCTGCCTGACGAGCGCGTGCAACAGTTGTTGACCGATGCGCCACGCAGCGGTGCGGTGCCAGCATCGATCGAGGCCAGCATCGAACGTGAGTTGTCGGCGGTCCTCGGTGCTGCGTCCGCACGTTTGCTGCTGGATGCCGCACGGCGCGAAGGTAACGAACTTGCCACAGTCGCAGCCATCGTCAGCGAAGCCTCACAGGATCTGCGCTTCAGCCAGCAGGTATTGCAGGCCGCACTGCAGAACATGAGCCAGGGCATCAGCGTGATTGATCGCGAGCAACGGCTGGTGGCGTGGAATCGCCCGTATGCGCGCATGTTCGGTTTCCCGGATGAGTTGTTGCAGGTTGGCCGGCCGATCATGGACCTGACCCGCTGGGCGCTGCAGGCGATGCCCGCGCGTGGCGGCGATGAGCGTGCGGTGGACCGGCGTCTGGCGTTCATGCGTGCAGGCACGGCGCACCTGACCGAACGCGTATTTCCTGACGGCAGCATCGTCGAGATTCGTGGCAATCCGATGCCGGGCGGTGGTTTTGTGGCCACTTTCACCGATGTCACCGAATTCCGCCGCAGCGAGCGCGAACTCAAGCGTAGCAACGAGACGCTGGAGCAGCGCGTTGGCGAGCGCACCGCCTTGCTGGAATCGGCCAAGCGTGAGGCCGAACGGGCAAACGATGCCAAGAGTCGCTTCCTTGCTGCCGTGGGTCACGACCTGCTGCAGCCATTGCATGCCGCGCATCTGTTCACCGATACGCTGGCGCAACAAGTGGAATCCAGCCAGCAGCAGCAGGCGGTGGTGCAGATCCGGGGCGCCTTGGATTCCACCACCGATCTGTTGACCGGGTTGTTCGATATGTCGCGGCTGGAGGCCGGTGGTCTGGTGCCGCAACCACGCGATCTGCCGCTGGCTGAAGTGCTGGATCCCCTGGTCTCCGAATTCCGCGCGCTGGCCACCGAACGTGGGCTGGCGTTCCACTACGTGCCTACTCATGCATGGGTGAACAGTGATCCGCAGCTGCTGCGGCGGGTGCTGCAGAACTTCTTGGCCAACGCGGTGCGCTACACAAACCAGGGCGGCGTGTTATTGGGCGTACGCCGCGAAGCCGACTGTCTGCGAGTTGAGGTGCACGACACCGGTCCAGGTATTGCCAAGGAGGAACAGCAGCGCATATTCGAAGAGTTCCGGCGTGGCGAGGACAGCAGTGGCCAAGGACTCGGCCTTGGTCTGGCGATTGCCGATCGCATCGCTGGCTTGCTGCACGCACCGCTACGCCTGCGTAGTGAGAAGGGGCAGGGCACTGTCTTCTCGGTGACTTTGCAGCGAGTGACCTCACCGCAGCTGGCGAACCTGCCACGCATGCGCAACGCGGCAACCTCGGGTGGCGTGCCGGTGCTGGTGGTCGACAATGATCCCGCTGCTTTGCAGGGATTGGCTGGGCTGTTGCGCGGTTGGGGTTACAGCGTGGCCGAGGCTTCGGGCGAAGCGCAGGCGGTAGCGGCGTTGCAGCAAACACCTGCGAGCTTGTGGCTGTTCGACTACAACCTGGACGATGGCGATACCGGTACCGCGTTGCAGTTGCGGCTGGGCGAACGTTTTGGCGCAAGACCGACTTTGATTCTCAGCGCCGATGACAGTCTGGCAACGCGCCGTGAAGTGCTGGAGCAGGGGCTGACGCTGCTGCACAAGCCAGTGCGACCGCTGGCACTGAAGTCGATTTTGGATCGGCTGTTGGCGGCGGATGCTTTGAGACCGGGAATCGGCAGCAAGGAATAGCTGCCTATCTCGACGAGCACGGCTGTCAGGAACTCCGGATCTCGGCGTTTCCGCAATACGCTGTATGCAAAGCCTGCATCACGCCCAACGCCGGGCTGTCCGCCAGCGCGTAGAAAATGGTCTGCGCTTCGCGTCGGGTGCTGACCAGAGCGGCTTCACGCATTACCGCCAGATGCTGTGACAGCGCCGACATCGACAAGCCAACCTGTGCCTGCAATTCGCCTACCGATGCTTCGCCTTCTACCAGACGGCACAGTACGCGCAGCCGAGCCGGATGGGCCAAGGACTTGAGCAACTGCGCGGCCTGTTCGGCATGTGCCTGCATCTGTTCCATGTTCATCTCTGAAGGACGCATCTAAGGCTATGGCTCGGGCTTGTGCTTTGCAGGGGACTAGTTTAGTTTAGAAAAAGCTAAATTAACAGCGAGGCACCCCATGAGCCAGGCGCAGATGTCATCAACCTTGGTCGAACCGTTCTACGACAAGGACACCGGCACCTTCAGTTACGTGGCCTATGATCAGATCGGCGGCATGGCAGTCATCATTGATCCGGTGCTGGATTACGAGCCGGCTGGCGCGCGCATCAGCACCGCATCGGCCGATGCGCTGTTGGAACTCGTGCGTAGCAAACTGCTGACGGTGGCGTGGATTCTGGAAACCCATGCGCACGCCGATCATCTCAGTGCTGCTGGCTATCTTGCCGATCAGCTGCAGGCGCCGGTCGCCATCGGTCGCGGCATCGTGCAGGTGCAACAGCACTTCAAGACGGTCTTCGGGCTGGGTGATGAATTCATTGCCGACGGTAGCCAGTTCGACCGACTGTTCGATGATGGCGACACCTTCAATGTTGGCGGCTTGAGCGCGCGCGTGATCGCCACGCCGGGGCACACAGACGACAGCCTGACCTATGTGATCGGTGATGCCGCGTTTGTCGGCGACACGGTGTTCGCCAGCGACACCGGCACCGCGCGCTGTGATTTCCCTGGCGGCGATGCGCATCGCCTGTATGCGTCCATCCAGCGCATTCTGTCGCTGCCTGCCGATACCCGCATCTGCCTATGCCACGACTACCCCGGCAACCGGCGCGAGGCACAGGCGCAGACCTCGATCGACGAGCAGCGACAGAACAACGTGCATCTGAAGGGGGGCACCGATGAGGCGGCGTTTGTACAGATGCGCCAGCAGCGTGATGCAACCCTGCCGGTGCCGAAGCTGATCCTGCCCGCGTTGCAGGTGAATATCCGCGGCGGCCGGCTGCCGGAGCCGGATGCCAATGGCGTGCACTATCTGCGCTTGCCCTTGGATCAGATCGGAAAGGCGCAATGAACAGTTGGATGCTGGCCTTGGCCGGTGGTGTATTGATCGGCACCGCTGCCACCTTGCTGCTGTGGTTGACCGGTCGCATCGCTGGTATCAGCGGCATTCTTGGTGGTGTGTTGATGCCACGCAATGGTGAAGTCGCTTGGCGTGTCGCGTTCCTGATTGGTTTGATTGGCGCAGGTGCTGCGTATCTATGGCTGGTGCCGGGGGGCTATTCGCCGAGACAGGGCTTTTCACCGTTGTTGCTGGTGATTGCAGGCCTGCTGGTGGGCTTTGGTACGCGCATGGGCAATGGTTGCACCAGCGGTCATGGTGTCTGCGGTTTGGGACGGTTGTCGATGCGTTCGTTCGCCGCCGTGCTGACCTTCATGGCTACCGCGATTGTGACCACTTACATCGTGAGGCATGTGGCATGAGCACCTTGCGCATCAGCTTGGCTGCACTGGTTTCTGGCGCGCTGTTCGGGCTTGGGCTGGCGGTGTCGGGGATGACAGATCCGCAGCGCATCCTGGGTTTTCTGGACGTTTTTGGTGACTTCAATCCGGCGCTACTGTTTGTGCTGGGCGGCGCGGTGACTACGACGATGCTGCTGTTTCGCTTTGTGCTGCGGCGGCCGACACCGGTGTTGGCCGAGCGCTTCCAGATATCGGATCTGCGCAGTATTGATCGGCGGCTGCTGGTCGGTGCGGCTTTGTTTGGTATTGGCTGGGGATTGGCTGGCTATTGCCCGGGACCGGCCTTGGTTGGCCTGGGTGTGTTGTCACCGGAAGCGTTGTGGTTTGTGCCGGCGATGGTGGCCGGCATGTTGCTGCACAAGCTGACCAACAGGAACAGTGTGGGAGCGGCGTGAGCCGCGAAGCCGACATTGATTCCGACGCCGGAATAATTGCAATCAGGAATGCGTGGGGTTGATCTGGCCGCGGCTTGCCAGTTCGATAGCTTCGCGGTTTACACCGCTCCCACAAGAATCAGAAGCGTCGGCTACAGCGCTTGCCGCGCCGGGTCGCTCAATTCCAATTCACGCAGCACCACGCTGGCCTGGGTGCGGTTGCGCACGCCCAGCCGCTCGAAGATGGCCGATAGATGCGCTTTGACCGTGCGCTCCTGCACATCCAGGCGGTCGGCGATCTGCTTGTTGAGCAGGCCTTCGGCAACCAGCGCCAGTACGCGGAACTGCTGTGGTGACAGACTGGCCAGCCGCGCGGCCAGCTCGCTGTCATGGGTGGAGGATTGCGCGCGCGATACCGAAGCGCGCAGCGAAGCAGGCAGCCACTGCTCGCAGGCCATCACACAACGAATGGCCTCGCGCAGTTCGTTCAATCCGGAACTCTTGGGCAGATAACCCGCAGCGCCATGGTCGAGTGCACGCCGTACCACGCGAGGGTCGTCGTTGGCCGAGACCACGATCACCGCCACGCCAGGATGCTGGGCGCGGATCGCCGCCAGGCCGGCTAGACCGTGATTGCCCGGCATATGCAGGTCGAGCAGGATCAGGTCGGTATCCGGTGCCGCATCCAATGCGGCCAGCACGCCTTCCAATGATTCGGCTTCGCGTACCGATAAATCGCTGACGGCCTCGCTGGCGGCCTGCCGCAGGGCGGCACGGAACAGGGGATGGTCGTCGGCAATCAACAGGCTGGGCATGGCAGTGCTAACTGGATGGAAGGAAGCGGGCGCCCGCTCGTCTGCAGCGTGCGCCCGGGGCAGTATGCCGTGGATTTCAGCCATTGCCCGCTTCCTCCTGTTTTTCCAGACCTACTGCGCGGTCCAGCCGCCGTCCATCGGCATTGCCGCACCGGTCAGGTTGTGCGACTCGCGGCGGCACAGCCACACCACCATTGCGCCGATATCCTCCGGCAGCGACATGCGCAGGCTGGGCTGCTTTTCTTCCAGCAGGGCGCGTACGCCGTCGTCGCGGCTGCCGCCATTGCGGTGGGCCTGGATCTGCGGCTCGATCAACGGGGTTTCCACCCAGCCCGGGCACACACAGTTGACGGTGACACCGCCGCTGTCGCGGCTGCCGGCAGCGGCATATTCCAGCGCGGCTACCTTGCTCAGGCCAACGATTCCGAACTTGCTGGCGACGTAAGGAGCCTTATTTTTGGAGGCGACCAGGCCGTGCACCGAGGCGATGTTGACCACCCGGCCGTAGCCACGCTCGGCCATGCCCGGCAGCGCTTGCTGCATGGTGTGGAAGGCCGCGCTGAGGTTGATGGCGATGATGTCGTCCCACTTCTGCGGCGGCTGTTCGGCCAGCGGCGCGGCGTGCTGGATGCCGGCGCAGTTCACCAGGATGTCGATGTCGCCCCAGGCCTGCACGGCTTCGAGCATGTGCGCGATCTGGTCGGGTTTGCGCAGGTCGGCATCGAAGTGCTGTGACTCGCTGCCTGCGTCGGTGACGCTCTTCAGCGCCGCCTCGATCTGCTCAGCGCTGCCGAGGCCATTGATGGCCACGCGCGCGCCGGCGCTGGCCAGCGCCTGGGCGATGGCCAGGCCGATGCCGGAGGTGCTGCCGGTCACCAATGCGGTGCGGCCTTGCAGGAAGCGGTCCATGGGGGACTCCGATTGCTATGGGGGATGGTGGAAACGTAGCAGCCGCCGCGCTAAAAGCGTGTGGTACTTAAGTACGATGAGCCGGATCACGGCGCTCTGCTAGGGTGCGTCCATGAGCCAATCCCTATTGCGCGCCGCCTGCGGCCTATTCGTCGGACTGAGCCTGGCCTCCTGTGCCAGCGGCCCAGCATCCAAGTCCGTGGAGCCTTCCATGTTCAGCAACGAACTCCGCAGCGAGCATCGTGGCAGCGATGACCTGCTTACCGCCGGCCTGGGCCTGGCCGGGCTGCGCAGCATGGCTCCGCCTGCCTTTGCCGACGCCAGTGCACCGACCGTCGACGAACTGCGCCGACGCGCGCTGTGGGGCAGCTGGCGTGGTATCGCCGATCTTGCACCAGGCGGTGGCTACGGCGAACTGTTCGGCAGCCTGCAGAGCGTTCCCGGTCGCGAGTATTCGGCGTTCGCGCGCCTGCCCGGTGCCAAGCAGCCGCATCGCGTACTGGCGCAGATTCCGGACAACTTCGACACCGACAAGCGCTGCGTGCTGGTAGCACCGGCATCGGGCTCGCGCGGCATCTATGGCGCAGTGTCGGTTGCGGCAGCATGGGGTCTGCCCAAGGGCTGCGCCGTGGTCTATACCGACAAGGGCGCTGGTAGCGATTATTACGACCTCAATGCACAGGTCGGCGTGCGTGCCAACGGTACGGTCGGTGCATTGGGCGAAGTGAACGATTTGGCGTTCGTGCCGGATGCGCCTATCAATGCATCGGGTGTGGCGTTCAAACATGCACACTCCAAGGACAATCCTGAGGCGGACTGGGGCCGACACGTAAAACAGGCGGCCGAGTTCGCGCTGCTGGCGCTGGCCGAAGCCTATCCGCAGGCTGCGCCTTTCACCTTTGAAAACACCCGCATCATTGCCGTCGGCATCTCCAACGGTGGCGGTGCGGTGCTGCGCGCGGCCGAGCTGGAAGGTGATTGGCTGGACGCCGTGGTGGCGGGCGAGCCCAGCATCTACTCCAGCGGCGCGGGCGCACGCGCGTTGTACGACTACACCACCGAAGCCGCGTTGTTGATGCCGTGTGCGCAGCTGCACATGAGCAACCTGCCGCAGCCGCCGATGGCGGCTGCATTGCAGGCTGGCGCAGCAGTGCGCTGCGCAACGTTGGCGGTCGAAGGCGTGATCAGCGGTGCGACCCCAGCCGCACAGGCCAAATCAGCCTACGATTTGATGTTGAGCAAGGGCTGGACCGATCAGTCACTGCGCGCAGGCGCCTTGTCCACCGGCTTCGATCTGTGGCGCGCGATTGCCGCGACCTATGCTTCGGCTTATGGCCGCTATGGCGTGGGCGAGCATCCTTGCGGATTCAACTTTGCCGCACAGAATCCTGACTTCTCGCCGCGTGCGGCAACAGCAGTCGAGCGTGCAGCGTGGATCTCCGACGGTAGCGGTATTCCGCCGGGCGCTGGCGTCGGCCTGCTCGACAGCAAGGTCGCCTTGCCGGACCTGACCTACGCCGGCCTGAAGTGCCTGCGTGGTTTGTGGGATGGCCAGAGCGAAGACGCCAAGCGTGTGCAGGCGGGCATTCAGGCCACCCATGCTGGTTTGCCGCGCAAGGGCCTGCCGGTGATGGTGGTGCACGGTGCTGACGACGGTCTGATTCCGCCGGCTTTCAGCAGCGCGCCGTATGCCGCAGCGGCCAAGGCTGCCGGACGTGAAGTGAGCTATTGGAAGGTGCAGAACGTGCAGCACTTCGATGGTTTCCTTGGCCTGCCGGATTACGGCTCGCGTTACCTGCCGCTGTTGCCGTATGTGTACGAGGCGTTGGATCGGGTGCAGGCGCGCTTGGACAAGGGCACGGCATTGCCGGCTGATGCGGTGATTGCGACCACGCCGCGGGCGGGCAAGGCGTTGACGGCTGAGAATCTGGCGATGCCGAAGTAAGTGCTTCTACCCCCTCCCTTGCGCGAAGCGCAGGGGAGGGTTGGGGAGGGGTTGCTTCGAGCCCCCTCCCTTTGCCGAAGGCAAGGGGAGGGCTGGGGAGGGGTTGCTGTTGCCTTGCGCTGTTGGATCTGTGGCTTCGCGGCTCACGCCGCTCCCACAAAAGCCCGATCAACGCCGCGGTCAAAAGCCGGTAATGGCATCATTGGCTGATGCATACCTTGAACTCTCCTTCCCGCGTCATCCCCTCCGCTCTCTACCAGCGCGAGCGCTGGCGCAATGGTCTGGGCTGGACGCGCGAGATCCTGCGTCTGCCGGAGCAGGGCGATTGGCAGCTGCGCCTGTCCATCGCCGAGATCGAGCAGGATGCGGCCTTCTCCGCATTCCCCGGTGTCGAACGTGAGCTAGTGCTGCTGCAGGGTGAAGGCCTGCGCCTGCGCTTTGCCGATGGCCGCTGCGAAACCCTGCTGCCGCCGTATCAGCGCCTGCGTTTTGCCGGCGAGGCGGAGCTGGTGGGCGAATTGGTCGATGGTGTGACCCAGGACTTCAATCTGATGTGGCGCCGTGATGCCTTGCAGGCTGAACTGCTGCATCGGCCGCTGGTCGGGCCCATGCTGTTTTTCACTGAGCCGCAGGCTGCATGGGCGATCCATTTGCTGGCCGGGCAGGCCGAGTTCGAAGGTGGTGTGCTGCCGGCAATGGCGGCGGGCGATACCGCGTGGTTGGCTGCCGGTGAACGGCAGCGCTATACGCTCAGTGGCGGCGGTGAGTTGCTGGCGATTAAGGTGGCCCCGGCTGTTGTAGGAGCGGCGTAAGCCGCGAAGCCACAGAACCAACAACACAAGGCTTCACCTGTAGTGGGGGGGGGGGGGGGGGGGGGGGGGGGGCGGCGGGCGGGGGCGCCGCGGGGGGGGGGCCGCGCGGGGGGGGGGGGGGGGGGGGGGGCGG
>NZ_JBRREB010000041.1:0-41562 GCF_056759995.1 Stenotrophomonas sp. STEN030
CGCCCGCCCCCCCCGGGCCGCCCACCCCCCCCCCCCCCCCCCCCCCCCCCCCGGCCCCCCCC
This sequence comes from Stenotrophomonas sp. STEN030, assembly GCF_056759995.1. Taxonomy (NCBI): domain Bacteria; kingdom Pseudomonadati; phylum Pseudomonadota; class Gammaproteobacteria; order Lysobacterales; family Lysobacteraceae; genus Stenotrophomonas; species Stenotrophomonas sp. STEN030. Next base: position 63 of record NZ_JBRREB010000041.1, read on the forward strand.
CACCCACCCCCCCGCCCCCCGGCGGCCTTGCCCCCCAACACCCCGCCGCGCACCCCGGTTTTGCCTTTTGAGCTGGCCCTGCATAGCCCTACCCCGTTGGTGGCGGTGCGAGCGAGTGGGCTGCAAGGCTGGCAAAATAGGGGATCGTCCGTTTTGCGAAGCCCCCTGCCATGCGTCTTTCCCGCTTCCACCTGCACACCACCAAGGAAACCCCCGCCGACGCCGAGCTGGTCAGCCACCGGCTGATGCTGCGTGCGGGCATGATCCGCAAGCTGGCATCGGGCCTGTACACCTGGTCGCCGCTGGGCCTGCGGGTGCTGCGCAAGGTGGAAACCATCGTCCGCGAGGAAATGAACCGCGCCGGTGCGGTGGAACTGCAGCTGCCGACCATCCAGCCCAAGGAACTGTGGGAAGAAACCGGCCGCTGGCAGAAATTCGGCGGCCAGCTGCTGAAGATCAAGGACCGCAAGGAGCAGGAGTACTGCTACAGCCCCACCGCCGAGGAAGCCATTACCGACTTCGCGCGCCAGGAACTGTCCAGTTACAAGCAGCTGCCGGTCAATTTCTACCAAGTGCAGACCAAGTTCCGTGACGAAATCCGTCCGCGCTTCGGCGTCATGCGCGCGCGCGAATTTCTGATGAAGGATGCCTATTCCTTCCACCTGGACGACGCCAGCCTGGTCGCCGAATACGAAAACATGAAGGCCGCCTACACCCGCATCTTCACCCGCCTGGGCCTGGAGTTCCGCGCGGTGCAGGCCGATTCCGGTGCGATCGGCGGTGACGCCTCGCAGGAATTCCACGTCATCGCCGATTCCGGCGAAGACGCGTTGGTATTCTCCACCGGCTCGGATTACGCGGCCAACGTGGAAGCGGCGATTGCCGCTGATCCGGCAGCGCGCGGCGCCGCCAGCGAAGAACTGCGCAGGATCGATACCCCCACCCAGAAGACCTGCGAAGACGTGGCCGCGCTGATGGGCATCGCCCTGCTGCGTACGGTCAAGTCGATTGCGGTAGTGACCACCGAGAATGAATTCGTGCTGGCCCTGGTCCGTGGCGACCACGAAGTCAACGAAATCAAACTGGCCAAGGTGGCTGGCCTCAATGATTACCGCATGGCCAGCGAGGCCGAGATTGCCGATTATCTGGGCAGCGAGCCGGGTTTCCTCGGCCCCTTGAACCCGCGCAAGACCATCCGTGTTGTCGCTGACCGCGAAGTAGCGGCAATGGCCGATTTCGTCGTCGGTGCCAATGAGAAAGGTCTGCATATTGCCGGGGTCAACTGGGGCCGCGACCTGGCCGAGCCGGAAGTGGCCGATATCCGCAACGTCGTGGCCGGCGATCGGGCCCAGGACGGCGGCGAATTGAAGATTACCCGCGGCATCGAAGTTGGCCACGTATTCCAGTTGGGTCGCCAATATGCGCAGGCACTGAAGGCAACCGTGCTGGACCAGAACGGCAAGGCCGCGGTGATGGCGATGGGTTGCTATGGCATTGGCGTATCGCGCATTGTCGCTGCCGCCATCGAGCAGAACCACGACGACGCCGGCATTATCTGGCCGGTCAGCATGGCCCCGTGGCAGGCGGTGGTGTGCATGATCAATCCGAAGCAGGACCCGACGGTTACCGCAGCAGCCGAAGCGCTGCTGGCCGAGCTGCAGGCCGCCGGAGTGGATGCCGCACTGGACGACCGCGGCCTGCGCCCGGGCCAGATGTTTGCCGATATGGAATTGATCGGCATCCCGCACCGCATCGTGGTATCCGAGCGTGGGCTGGCTGCAGGCACCGTGGAATACCGCGCACGCAGCGCCAGCGAAGCGGAAAATCTGGACCAGGCCACGGTGATCAGCAAGATCGTCGGCTGAGCCTAATCACCGAGGAAAACTGCTTATAACGCCGGGACATAGTCCCGGTGTTTTCATTTGCAGATAACATCGAAAACGCTATTAATCTGTCATTACCGTAACCAGCCCGGTATGCTTTGCTGCGCTGCCACGGAATGGCATACACCCCCAACCCATTATCCGGAGTAGTTATTCGATGAGTATTGATCTGTCCCAGCTGTCGGCCAAAGAACTGGCCGTTCTGATCCGCGACGCCCAGAAGCGCAAGACCGTTGTAGCCAAGCGCCAGCCGATTGCCAAGGCCCGCGCCCTGGTTGCCGCCGCCGCCAAGAAGGCTGGTTATACCGTCGAAGAGTTGTTCGGCACCGGCGCTGCCGTTGCAGTGAAGGCCCCGCGTGGCGCCAAGGCCAGCAAGGGTGCAGCCAAGACCGGCCGCAAGCTGCCCAAGGTTGAGCCGAAGTACCGCAACCCGGCCAATGCCGCTGAAACCTGGACCGGCCGTGGCAAGCAGCCGCGCTGGCTGGCCGAATACACCAAGGCGGGCCGCAAAGTTGAAGATTTCCTGATCCAGAAGTAATAACTCTGGAATCTGGGTTACAAAACGCCGGCAGTTTGCCGGCGTTTTCTTATTGCAATCTCTGTAATCACAGTAATTATAAATTCTTTCCAGTCGGCACCTGCAGCTTGATGCGGAATCGTGGTGGCCCGGGTAAGCGCAATCCCGCGGAAAGCACCATCCGATTGGCCTTGCTGGCTAACCTCGAATAGTCCCGGGTGCGCTGCCCACAGGCGGCTGTAATCAAGCACTCAACCTCAAGGCAACGTTTCGCGGCCGCCCTTGGTAGCAGCCGCAGCAGTTACAGGTTCTTGCGCGCCGGCACCAGCAGATTGCCGAACAGCAGACCCGCCACCAGCGCCATCACCACATTGACCACGGTCAACAGCGCCGATTCGCCGGCACTCACATTCTGCTGCTGGATCAGGCTCAATACCCCACGCAGGCTGGTGCTGCCGGGCACCAGCATGATGATGCCGGGCAAACGGATGATCGCACCGGGGCGCTGCACGATGCGTCCAAACAGATTGCCAGCGGCAGTCACCGCCATCGCGGCGAGAAAGATGCCGGCCGGCGCGCCCCACTGCTGCCCGCCGTAGCGGGAAATCGCATAACCGGCCACCGAGGCAGCCATTACCCAGACGTAATCGCGCCTGCTGGCGCGGAACAGCATGGCAAAAGCGAACGAGGCCACCAGCACCGAGCCCCATTCCACCCAGTTGGACTGCGGCCGCGAGGCGCGGATGATCGGTTCCAGACCGATGGAATTGGCGATGGTCACCGCGATCATAGCGCCCACCGTGAGTTTCATGATGGTGGTCAGGGCGCCGGCAAAGCGCGCCGTGCCCGATACCCAATGCCCGCTGGCCAGTTCATTGACCGAGTTGGTCAGGGCCATACCCGGCAGCAGCACCACCAGCGAGGCGATGATGGTGGAGTTCATGTTCAGCGGCCCGATGAAGCTGGCTACCAGCACCGCCACAAAACCCGCCAGCAAGGCCGCCAAGGCTTCGCCGGCTTCGCGGGTGGCGACGCGGCGGTCGGTGTAGAACAGCATCAGGCCGATCAGCAGACCGGTAATGCCGGCGGTGGCGATATCCAGCCACGGCAGCCGCCACAAACCGGCCACGCCGGCCGAGCCCAGGGTAAACGAAGCCAGCAACTGGATCTTGCTGCGCAGGCCACCATCCTTGTCGAGCTGGCGCAGCGCGGTATGCCCCTGCGCGATCGACATCTGCCCGGCAGACACGGCATCGGCGATCTGGTCGGCCATCGCCAACTTGTGCAGATTGGTGTCGCCCGGCCCCAGCCGGATCACACGGGTGATGTCGCTGGAACCGATGGCGCGGGTCGGGTCGCTGAAACTCAGGATCAAACCGGTCGGGTTCGACCATGGCTCGCAATCCAGATCCAGCTGCTGCGCCAAGGCCACCACCGCCGCCTCCAGCCGCTGGGCGGTTGTGCCATAACTGTGCAGACGCCCAGCCATCTCCGAAACGAAGGCCACACGTTGCGCATAGGTAGCGCGATTGGAAGCAGTGGCCGGGGCGGCGGCAAGGGTTTCGGCAGACATGGCCGCTAGTATCACCTGAAGCGGAGGAAATACTCATCCGGCTTGAAGGGCTGGCGGGTTATTCTCCGTAGCCAATGGTCACCATGAAAGACATTCCCCCTCCCCACTGCGTACTTCCCCCCGATGCGGATGGCCTGCTCAGGCTTTCCGGCAACTGGACGTTGGCCACCGCGCTGCGCTCGGGCGAGGTACTGCATGCCCAGACCGGGGCGGTAACCGGCATCGATGCGCGCAATATCGACCGGCTGGATTCGGCCGGGGTACTACTGTTGCTGCGCTACGCGCACAAGCTGGGGCTGCCGGATGATGCGCTGCAGTTCCGAGCCGATCATCAGGCGCTGGTCTGCACCATCGAGGAAGTCGCCGACGAGCGGCCCAAGCCGCAACGCGATTTCGGCGTGGCAGCAGCACTGGATCGACTCGGTCGCTCGGTGCACGCCATCGCCGACAACGTGGTGGTGTTGGTCAACTTCCTCGGAGAGAACCTGGCCAAGATGGCGCGACTGCTGCGCCAACCGCGGCGCTTCCGGCTTACTGCCGCGGTAAACCAGATGGAAGAGGTTGGCCTGAACGCCGTGCCGCTGGTTGCGCTGCTGTCGTATCTGGTGGGCGCGGTGATCGCCTTCCTCGGCTCCACCATCCTGCGCGACTTCGGCGCGGAGATTTATGTGGTGGAGCTGGTCTCGATCGCCTTCCTGCGCGAGTTCGCGGTGCTGCTCACTGCAATCGTGCTGGCCGGCCGCACCGCCAGCGCGTTTACCGCGCAGATCGGGGCAATGAAGGCGCGCGAGGAAATCGACGCCATCCAGACCTTGGGATTAGACCCGATTGATCTACTGGTGCTGCCACGCGTGGTCGCGCTGTTGATCATGCTGCCGCTGCTGACCTTCGTGGCGATGATCGCCGGCCTGGCCGGCGGCGTTACCGTCGGCGCCTTCGATCTGGGCATCCCGCCGCAGATGTATCTGGCACGCATGCACGACACCATCGAGGTGCGGCACATGCTGGTTGGGCTATCCAAGGCGCCGGTGTTCGCGCTGATCATCGCGCTGATCGGCTGTCTGGAAGGCTTGAAGGTGGAAGGCACGGCACAATCCGTTGGCGAACGCACCACATCCAGCGTGGTACAGACGATTTCGCTGGTCATCATCCTCGACGCGCTGGCCGCGTTGTGGTTCATGCATATGGGCTGGTGAGGCGATGAGCACGATTGAAAACGCCAACATCGACGACGCCAATCTGGCCATCCGCGTACGCGGCTTGGTCAATCGCTTTGGCAGCCAGACCGTGCACGACGGTCTGGATCTGGACGTACGCCGTGGCGAGATCCTCGGCGTGGTCGGCGGCTCGGGCACCGGCAAATCGGTATTGATGCGCTCCATCCTCGGCCTGCGCACGCCCGATGCCGGGCAGATCGAAGTGCTGGGCGTGGATGCGCGCTCAAGCAACCCCGCCGACCGTCTGCGCATCGAACGCAACACCGGCGTGCTGTTCCAGGATGGCGCGCTGTTCTCCTCGTTGACGGTCGGCGAGAACGTGCAGGTGCCGCTGAAGGAGCACCACCCCGAACTCAGCGAGCGCTGGCACTACGAGTTGGCCTTGCTGAAAGTGAAGCTGGCCGGCCTGCCCGCCGACGCCATCAACAAACTGCCCTCGCAGCTCTCCGGCGGCATGCGCAAACGCGCCGGTCTTGCCCGTGCACTGGCCTTGGACCCGCCCCTGCTGTTCCTGGACGAACCCACCGCCGGCCTCGACCCGATTGGTGCGGCCGCATTCGACCGCCTGATCAAAACCCTGCAGGAAGCCTTGGGCCTGACCGTGTTCCTGATCACCCACGATCTGGACACGCTCTACGCCATCTGCGACCGCGTCGCGGTGCTGGCCGACAACAAGGTCATCGCCAACGCACCCTTGCCCGAGATTGAACAACTCGACCATCCGTGGATACGCGAGTACTTCCACGGCCCCCGCGCCCGCGCTGCGCGCGGCCTCCAGCACGAGCCCGCTTGATATGGAAACCAAAGCCAACTACGTCCTGATCGGTGCCTTCACCCTGCTCATCGGCGTTGCCCTGCTCGCCTTTGGACTATGGGCGGCCAAATACTCTTCCGACCGCACCTGGCAGGAATACCAGGTGGTGTTCACCGAGGCGGTGACCGGTTTGTCGGTGGGCAGCCCGGTGCAATACAACGGCATCGCGGTAGGCTCGATCACCGAGCTGACCCTGGCCCCGGATGACCCGCGCAAAGTGGTAGCCAAACTGCGGCTCAACTCCACCACCCCGGTCAAGACCGATACCCGCGCCAAGCTGGCCATCACCAGCCTGACCGGGCCATCGATCATCCAGCTCAGCGGCGGTACGCCGCAGGCCGCTGCGCTCACTGCAGTGAGCAAGGAGCCGGTACCGACCATCGCCACCATGCCATCGGCCTTGCAGAACATCACCGACGTGGCCAACCGCGTGGTCGAACGCATGGACGAGCTGCTCAGCGACGACAACGTCAGCAAGATCACCGCCACCCTGGCCCATCTGGAAACCATCAGCGGCGGCTTGGCTGATCGCGACCAGGGCACCCAGGCCTTGCTGGTGGAAGCCCGCGATGCCGCGCGCAACCTCAACGTCACCTTGGGTTCGGCCAATGGCGCCATAAAGAATCTGGACGAGAACGTACTGCGGCAGCTGCCAGCGACGATGGACAAGCTTGATACCAGTCTGGCCAAGCTCGATTCGGCTGCAGGTAATGCAGACGCCATCCTTGGTGAGAACCGTGCGGCGATCAATAGTTTTGCCAATGACGGCTTGGCCCAGCTCGGCCCGACCCTGACCGAATTGCGCGGCCTGATCCGCGATCTGCGCCGGGTCAGTGACCGGCTGGAGAACAACCCGGCGCGCTACCTGCTCGGTCGCGACGCCCCGAAGGAGTTCGAACCCAAATGAAGCACACCTCCCTGATCAAACTGCTGGCCCCGGCCTGCCTGCTGATGCTGGCGGGCTGTTCGGTATTGGCCGGCGGTGACCGCCAGTCCACCACTATTTATGCACCTCAAGTAAGGGTGCAGGCCGACCCGGCGTGGCCGCAGGTCAACTGGCAGCTGGCCATCGCCAAGCCCAGCGCCGCCCGCCTGATCGACAGCCCGCGCATCAATGTGCGGCCGACGCCGGGCGAACTGGAGGTCTACCGTGGCGCCACCTGGTCGCAGCCAGCCACCGACATCCTGGAAGACACCTTGCTGCGCGGCTTCGAGGACTCGGGAAAGATCGACGCCGTTGCGCGCATCGCCACCGGCATCCGCTCGGATTACAAGCTGACCACCGACCTGCGCCGCTTCGAATCGGACTACCGCGGCGGCGAGCTACCGGCAGCCACCATCGAACTCAATGCCAAACTGATCCACAGCCTGGACCAGCGCGTGGTCGCAGCACGCACCTTCGTCATTGCTGAACCGGCCGCCAGTGCTGAGATCAGCAGCGTCGCCGCCGCCTTCGAAACCGCATTGAACAAGACCACCACCGATCTGATCGGCTGGACCCTGCTCAGCGGCCAACGCGACGCGGCACAGCTGCGATCTGGCGGAAAGTGAGATTGATGCGCTCGCCCGACACCCGCGCGGTCTTGGGCAGCGCATGCTGATAGTCGCGCTGGCAGTTCCCGCGCATCAGCAGCAGATCACCGTGACCGAGCAGGTATTCGAGCTTCTGCGCAGGATCATCCCGACGGCGCAGTAGAAAGCGCCGCGGTGCCCCAAGGCTCAGCGAGGCAATCAACGGCGCCGCACCCAGTTCAGGCTCGTCATCACTATGCCAGCCCATGCTGTCACCGCCATCACGGTAACGGTTGAGCAGTACGCTGTTGAAGCTGCCATCACATGCCTGCTGCAGCTGCTCGCGCAGCGCCAGAACAGACGGCACCCACGGATGAGGAAGGAAATCCGCGCCCGAATAGCGGTAACGCGCATCGGCGTCGCCCATCCAGCAACTCAGCCGCGGCGAATCCAACCAGCGCCCAAACATGCGAATGCGGTGGATTTCCCATGGCACCTGCGCATGCAGAATGGGCATCAACGCATCGGCTCGGGCCCTTGCCAACCATGCCGGCAGGTGCTGCACCACCGTTGCTCCTGGCTCATCCACGGCAGGAACGCAGGCTCCGGTTTGCTCGATCATGCCGCTGCCCTCAGAATCAGCCGTTGCACGCAGGTTCCTGCTGCCGTGCGTTCATCAACGATAGTGCCATGACCTCCCCTCTGCATCGCCACATTGTCCTGCAACGCTGGCGCCTGTCACGCAACATCGCACTGGCCACGGGCCTGCTGCGCAGCATTTTCACCCGTGGCGTAGGCGGCACCCTCCTGTCCATCCGCCGCCGTGTGCAGCCCGTGGCGGATGCCGCGCTAGCCGGGCCGACGACGGCGCCCACCCGCACGGGAAAACTGCTGCTGTTCATCGATGCCGCCACTCCAACCCCCAGCCGCGACTCGGGCTCGGTACGCGCTCTGGCACTGCTGCGGCTCTGCCGCGAACTGGGCTGGTCAGTGGCGTTCATGCCAGACAACAACCAGCTGACAAGCGAGTCGGCAGCGCTACTGGAAACGCTGGGCGTCGAATTGGTCGGCACACCCGGCCAGCCGCGCCTGGATCGCTGGCTGCAGCACAACGGCAATCAGGTGAATGCGGTGTTCCTGTGCAGACATCACGTGGCTCGTCGCCATCTGCCACTACTGCGAGCATTCACTGCCGCGCCGATCATCTTCGACACGGTCGACCTGCACCACGTGCGCCTGCAACGCGCCGCTGAGCTTCAAAACGATCAGGCATTGCTTCGCATCGCCGAGCAAGTGCGGAGCGAAGAGTTCGCCTTGATCGCGGCCAGCGATGCCACCACCGTGGTGAGCCACGCTGAGCTGGACTATCTGCGCGCCAATGGCGTGGACACACCCGTGTCCGTGCTATCCAACGTGCACGACGTAGCCGTTGCCGAACGCAACTTCGCCGACACCTCCGGACTGTTGTTTGTCGGCGGCTACCAACATCACCCGAACCAGGAAGCCATTGCCTGGTTGCTGACCGACATCATGCCGCTGCTACGGCAGCAGCTGCCGGGCGTGGTATTGCATCTGGTCGGCGAAATTCCGCCACTGGAAGCGCAACGTCTGCGCGCCGACGATGTGGTCGTGCACGGCCATGTACCCGCTGTCGAACCCTTCCTGCAACACAGCCGCATCAACCTCGCACCGTTGCGCAGCGGCGCCGGGGTCAAGGGCAAGATCAACCAAGCCATGAGCCACGGCCTGCCAGTAGTGGCTACCGGTATCGCCGCCGAAGGCATGTTCCTGCGCCACGATGACAATGCCTTGATTGCCGACAACGCCGAAGACTATGCGGCGCAGGTGGCACGGCTCTATCAGGACGCAGCGCTGTGGCAACGTCTGTCTGCCAATGGCTACCGCAACATCGAAGATCACTTCTCATCTGCACTGGCGCGCGAAACGCTGCAGACGCTACTACCCGCACACTGACGATTGGCGGTCAGTACCGCCAATCGTCTCATCCGCTCGACTCAGCGCTGGAACGGCACGCCGGTCTTTTCTTTCAACTCGTCATCACTGACACCCGGCGCGGCTTCCACCAACACCAGACCATCAGCGGTCACATCGAAGATCGCCAGGTCGGTGATGATGCGGTCGACCACGGCCACACCGGTCAGCGGCAGGGTGCAGTCGGGCAGGATCTTGTGCTCGCCATTCTTGGCGGTGTGCTCCATCAGCACCACCACGCGCTGCACGCCGGCGACCAGGTCCATCGCGCCGCCCATGCCCTTGACCATCTTGCCTGGCACCATCCAATTGGCCAGATCACCCTTGTCGGTGACCTGCATCGCGCCAAGGATAGCCAGATTGATGTGGCCACCACGGATCATCGCGAACGAATCATGGCTGCCGAAGTAGCTGGCGCCAGCGCGTGCGGTGACGGTCTGCTTGCCGGCGTTGATCAGGTCGGCATCCACTTCGGCTTCGGTCGGGAACGGGCCGATGCCGAGCAGGCCGTTTTCGGACTGCAGCCATACATCCACACCATCGGGAATGTGATTGGCCACCAAGGTCGGCAGGCCGATGCCAAGGTTCACATAGGCACCATCGGTCAGCTCGCGCGCGGCGCGCTGTGCCATTTCGTCACGGGTCCAGGCCATTTCAGTTCCCCTCCTGACGCACGGTGCGCTGTTCAATGCGCTTTTCCGGCGTTGCGTTCAATACGATACGATCGACGTAGATGCCCGGCAGATGGACATGATCCGGATCGATGGCGCCCACTGCGACGATTTCTTCCACTTCGACCACGCAGACCTTGCCGGCCATTGCGCAGGCCGGGTTGAAGTTGCGCGCGGTCTTGCGGAAAAGCAGGTTGCCGGCTTCGTCGGCCTTCCATGCCTTGACCAGCGACACGTCGGCCTTGAGCGCGGTTTCCAGCACATAGTGCTTGCCGTCGATCTCGCGGGTTTCCTTGCCTTCGGCGACGATGGTGCCGTAGCCGGTAGCGGTGAAGAACGCGGGGATGCCAGCCCCACCAGCACGCAGGCGTTCGGCCAGAGTGCCTTGCGGGTTGAATTCCAGCTCCAATTCACCGGCCAGGTACTGGCGCTCGAATTCCTTGTTCTCGCCCACGTAGGACGAAATCATCTTCTTGATCTGGCGGGTTTCCAGCAGCTGACCCAGGCCGAAGCCATCGACACCGGCGTTGTTGGAAATGGCGGTCAGGCCCTTGACTCCGCTGTCGCGCAGCGCGGCAATCAGTGCCTCGGGGATGCCACACAGGCCAAAACCACCTACGGCAAGGGTTTGCCCATCGGCCACGATGCCGGCCAGGGCCTCGGCGGCGCTGGCAAAAACCTTGCCACGTTGCCGGGTCGGGGAGAGATCGCTCATCGCATCACACTCACAGTGCTGAAGATCCCCATATTCTAGCCATACCGCAGGGGCAACCCCCTTGGACCTTCGGCCAGCCTGTTTTGCACACGTTGGGACTTCCATCCAGCGTGCAGACAGCCTGCGCACGCGTAGCGGACTAAACTAGGTGATCTTTCACCAGCAGGATGCATGCATGCCCCTCCCCGCGTTCAAGGCCTACGACATCCGCGGCCGCGTGCCTGAAGAGCTCAACGAAGACATGGCGCGCAAGATCGGCAAGGCCCTGGCTGCCGAACTCGGCGCCGGCCCGGTGGTGTTGGGCCACGACGTGCGCCTGACCAGCCCTGCGCTGCAGGATGCGCTGGCTGCCGGCTTGCGTGGGGAAGGTCGGGAAGTCATCGATATCGGCTTGTGCGGCACCGAGGAGGTCTATTTCCAGACCGGCCACCTGCAGGCAGCCGGCGGGGTGATGGTCACCGCCAGCCACAACCCGATGGACTACAACGGCATGAAGCTGGTGCGCGAACAAGCGCGTCCTATCAGTTCGGATACCGGCCTGTTCACCATTTCCGACGCGGTGGCTGCCGATGCGTCACAGCCGCAGCCGGCACGTGCGGGCCAGACCGCCCAGCATGACAAGACGGCTTACATCCAGCACCTGCTCAGCTATATCGACGCCAGCCAGCTCAAGCCACTGAAGCTGGTGGTCAACGCCGGCAACGGTGGTGCCGGTGCCATTGTCGACCTGCTGGCACCGCATCTGCCGCTGGAGTTCGTGCGTATCTGCCACGAACCCGATGGCAGTTTCCCGAACGGCATCCCCAATCCGCTGTTGCCGGAGAACCGCGAAGCCACCGCCAACGCCGTCCGCGAGCATGCTGCTGACTTCGGCATCGCCTGGGATGGCGACTTCGACCGTTGCTTCTTCTTCGACCACAATGGCCGCTTCATCGAGGGCTATTACCTGGTTGGGCTATTGGCCCAGGCCATCCTTGCCCGCAATCCCGGCGGCAAGATCATCCACGACCCGCGCCTGACCTGGAACACGGTCGAAATGGTGGAAGCTGCCGGCGGTGTGCCGGTGCTGTGCAAGAGCGGCCATGCCTTCATCAAGGAGAAGATGCGCGCCGAGAACGCCGTCTACGGTGGCGAGATGAGCGCACACCACTACTTCCGTGAGTTCGCTTATGCCGATTCGGGAATGATCCCGTGGCTGTTGATTGCCGCACAGGTCTCCAGCAGCGGCTTGTCGCTGGCCGAGCTGGTCGAAGACCGCATGGCGCGCTTCCCGTGCAGCGGCGAAATCAACTTCAAGGTTGCCGACGCCAAGGCTGCCGTTGCGCGGGTGATGGCGCATTTCGCCGCGCAAGCGCCAGCACTTGATCACACCGATGGCATCAGCGCCGACTTTGGCAGCTGGCGCTTCAATCTGCGCAGCTCCAACACCGAGCCGTTGCTGCGATTGAACGTTGAAACCCGAGGTGACGCGGCTTTGTTGGCTGAGCGCACCGCCGAAATTTCCACCTTGATCACCGCCTGAGAACCTTCATGAGCCAGATCCTGCCCGTCATTCTTTCCGGTGGTTCCGGCACGCGCCTGTGGCCGCTGTCGCGCGAAGCCTATCCCAAGCAGTTCCTGCAGCTGGCCGGCGAGCACAGCATGCTGCAATCCACGTGGTTGCGGGTAGCCGATGTCGCCACGCAGGCGCCGCTGGTGGTGGCCAACGAAGCCCACCGCTTCGTCGCCGCCGAGCAGCTGCAGCAGGTAGGGACCACGCCATCGGCGATTCTGCTGGAGCCGGTTGGCCGCAATACCGCACCGGCCATTGCCGCTGCCGCGCTGGAGGCCTGCCGCGACGGCGCCGACCCGTTGCTGCTCGTGCTGCCCTCAGACCACCTGATCCGCGATGTTGCCCACTTCCACCGCGCGATTCTGGAAGCCGCCGACATCGCCGAGCAGGGCAAGCTGGTCACCTTCGGCATTCAGCCGACCGCACCGGAAACCGGCTACGGTTATATCAAGGCCGTCGCCGGTGAAGGCGCACGCGCCATCGAGCGCTTCGTCGAGAAGCCCGACCTGGCAACCGCACAGGACTATGTCGCCTCCGGGGAGTACTACTGGAACAGCGGCATGTTCCTGTTCCGCGCCTCACGCTACCTGCAGGAGCTGGAACGCCTGCAGCCGCAGATTCTCGCTGCCTGCCGCACCTCGTGGGAAAAGGCACGACGTGATGCCGACTTCATCCGCCTGGATGCAGAGGCGTTCAAGACCAGCCCATCCGATTCCATCGACTATGCGGTGATGGAAAAGACCGCTGATGCAGCTGTGGTTCCACTGGACGCAGGCTGGAGCGATGTCGGCTCCTGGACCGCCTTGCGCGATGTGTCCAAGCAGGATGCCAACGGCAACGCACATCGCGGCGATGTCATTGCCATCGACTGCCATGACACCTTCGCTTATGGCGAGCGCCTGATCGCGATGGTCGGCCTGGACGATGTGATCGTGGTCGAGACCGACGACGCGGTATTGGTTGGCAAGTCCGACCGCATGCAGGAAGTGAAGGACGTGGTGGCGCGCCTTAAGGCGGATGGCCGCAGCGAGGCCACCTGGCATCGCAAGGTCTATCGCCCGTGGGGTGCCTATGACTCCATCGATCACGGCGAACGTTTCCAGGTCAAGCGCATCACCGTCAAACCCGGCGGCACCTTGAGCCTGCAGATGCACCACCACCGCGCCGAACACTGGATCGTGGTCAGCGGCACTGCAGAAGTCACTCGCGGCGATGAAGTGCTGTTGCTGGCCGAAAACCAGAGCACCTATATCCCGCTCGGCGTCACCCACCGTCTGCGCAACCCCGGCAAACTGCCGTTGGAGTTGATCGAGGTGCAGTCGGGCAGCTATCTGGGTGAGGACGATATCGTGCGTTTCGAGGATACCTACGGGCGCGCCTGAGGCCGGCAACGGGCTGCAAACATAACCCCGTGCCAAACGGGCGGTGCACGAGCTTGGTACTTATCTGTGGGAGCGGCGTCAGCCGCGAAGCTGGCGTTGCTTGAACCTCTGGCAATAGTGTCATCTGATGATCAGCGAGCTTCGCGGCTGACGCCGCTCCCACAAAAAGCCGATGCCAGAGCTCTGGCATCGGTTTCGGGGTGATTCAAATGCTTGACTGAACAGAATTGCGAGAGAACCCGGGGGTTGTCTTGCCAGCACTGCATCAGCAGCGCACCGCCAGACCCGAAACCGCGCATCACGCTTTTGCGATCTCGCCCATTACCTGCCGCAAGCCCTGCTGCCAGGCGGGCAGATTGATGCCGAAGTCCCGCTGCACTTTGTGGTTATCCAGTACCGACCAGGCCGGTCGCTTCGCCGGTGTCGGATACTCCGCACTCATGATCGCCTGCACGGCTGGCACCCTTGCCAGCACCCCCATCGCCAGCGCCTCAGCGAAGATCGCTTCGGCGAAACCATGCCAGCTGGTCTGCCCGGATGCGGTCAGATGCCAGGTCCCGGACAACTGACCTGGATGCTGCAGGGCCAGTGCGGTGACATCAGCGATCAGCGCCGCCGAGGTTGGCGTGCCCATCTGGTCTGCCACCACCCGCAGTTCGTCACGCTCGGCACCCACGCGCAGCATGGTGCGCAGGAAGTTGCTGCCGTGCGATGCATACACCCAGGCGGTGCGGAAGATCAGATGGCGACCACCTGCGGCGCGCACCGCATCTTCGCCATCGCGCTTGCTGGCGCCATAGACGCCCAACGGTGCGGTTGCATCCTCCTCGGCATATGGCGCTTTGCCCTGACCGTTGAACACGTAATCAGTGGAGTAATGCACCATCGGCACACCATTGGCCGCACACCATCGAGCGATGATTCCAGGCGCATGCGCATTGGTCCGGAACGCGGCCTCCGGTTCCTGCTCGGCTTTGTCCACCGCTGTGTAGGCCGCCGCATTGATCACCACCGAAGGCTGCAGCCGATCCAACAACGCCGGCAGACTATCGGGCGCATCGAAATCCGCGACCTCGCAAAAACTGCCGTCGGCCAGTTGGCCGCTGCGCGTGGCGGCCACAATCGGACCGAGTGGAGCCAGCGCGCGCAACAACTCCCGCCCAAGCTGCCCGGTCCCGCCAAGAACCAGCAAGCTCACGGCAGGTAAACCGGCAGGCGGTCTTCCGCAATGTCCTTCAGGAACGGCGCGCGCTCATCCTTGGCGGACAAGGTCGGGCCGCTGATCGGCCAATCCACGCCGATGTCGGCATCGTTCCAACAAACCCCAGCGTCGAACTCTTTCAGATAGACCTCGGTACACAGATAGCTGAACACCGCACGTTCGGACAGCACCGCAAAGCCATGCGCGAAGCCTTCCGGAATCCAGAACTGACGTTTGTTTTCAGCACTGAGAATGACAGCCTCCCACTTACCGAAGGTCGGCGAACCACGGCGGATATCCACCGCCACGTCATACACCTCGCCTTCCAGCACACTGACCAGCTTGCCCTGCGGACGCGGCCACTGATAGTGCAACCCGCGCAGCACGCCCTTGCTTGAAGCAGACACATTGCTCTGCACGAACCTGTCAGGCAGACCAAGCGCCTTGAAACGTTCGGCATTCCAGGTTTCAAAGAAAAAGCCACGCTCATCGCCAAACACCACCGGCTCGATCACTACACAGCCGGGCATGGCGGTTTGAATTACTTTCACGGAACAATTCCTCGTTGGACCAGCTTCTGCAGATACTGGCCGTAGCCATTCTTGGACAGGGGCGCGGCCAATGCCAGAAGCTGCTCAGCGGTAATCCAACCCTGGCCAAACGCAATTTCCTCTGGGCAACAGACCTGCAGGCCCTGTCGGGTCTGGATGGTCTCGATGAAGTTCGAGGCTTCCAGCAGTGACTTGTGTGTACCGGTATCCAGCCACGCGTAGCCACGACCAAGCGGCTCCAGCTGCAACGCACCCTCATCCAGATAGCGTTTGTTGAGATCGGTGATCTCCAGCTCACCGCGCGGTGATGGCCTCAGCTCGGCAGCATAGTCACTGGCGTTGCCATCATAGAAATACAGGCCGGTCACCGCATAGTTGGAACGCGGCTCGATTGGCTTTTCCACCAGACCAATGACTTTGCCGTCCTTGTTGAACTCGGCCACACCGTAACGTTCCGGATCGTTCACCCAATAGCCGAACACCGTCGCCCCGGTATCGCGTGCATCCGCGCGCCTGAGCACCTCGCTCAGACCTGTGCCATGGAAAATATTGTCACCAAGCACCAGACAACTGGGCTTGCCGCCGACGAAATCACGGCCGATCAGGTACGCCTGCGCCAGGCCATCAGGGCTCGGCTGCACCGCGTACTGGATGTCCATTCCCCACTGCGAACCATCGCCCAGCAATTGCTGGAACAGTATTTGTTCGTGTGGCGTGTTGATGATCAACACCTCACGGATACCGGCCAGCATCAACACGCTGAGCGAGTAGTAGATCATTGGCTTGTCGTAGACCGGCAGCAACTGCTTGCTGACGCCCTGGGTGATCGGATAGAGCCGCGTACCAGAGCCGCCAGCCAGAATGATGCCTTTACGTTGCGTCATGGTTGTTCCCTTGTTGGCCCGCACATACGTGCGGACGCTTGCTCGTCGATATCAGGCGTCGGTGCCGATGCGCTGCAGGCGGTAGCTGCCGTCCAGCACGCCATTCACCCATTGCTGGTTATCCAGGTACCAGTCCACGGTGAAGCCGATGCCCTGCTCGAAGCTGTGCTTCGGCTCCCAGCCCAGTTCATCCTTCAGCTTGGACGCATCGATTGCATAACGCCGATCATGGCCGGGGCGATCGGTGACATAGGTGATCTGCTCTGTACGCGACCTGCCATCCGCACGCGGGCGGCGCGCATCCAGCAACGCGCAGATCGCCTGCACCACTTCAATGTTCTGCTTCTCGGAATTGCCGCCGACGTTATAGGTCTGGCCAACCCTGCCCTTGGCTAATACGGTGCGGATCGCTTCGCAATGATCAGCAACAAACAACCAATCACGCACCTGCTTGCCATCGCCATAAACCGGCAACGACTCCCCGGCCAGCGCCTTGGCGATGACCAGCGGAATGAGCTTCTCCGGGAAGTGATAGGGGCCGTAGTTGTTCGAGCAATTGGTGGTCAGTACCGGCAGACCATAGGTGTGGTGGAAAGCACGCACCAGATGATCGGAGGCCGCCTTGGAGGCCGAGTACGGGGAGTTCGGCGCATACGGCGTGGTCTCGGTGAATTTGCCGGTCTCGCCGAGCGTACCGTAAACCTCATCGGTGGACACATGCAGCAAGCGGAATGCATCTGCCTTTTCGGCCGGCAGTGCCTTCCAGTAGTCACGGACCGCCTCGAGCAAGCCAAGCGTTCCAACCACATTGGTCTGGATGAACGCACCCGGGCCGTCGATCGAGCGATCCACATGGCTCTCCGCGGCGAAGTTCAGGACTGCATCAGGGCGGTGCTCGGCCAACAGGCTTGCCACCAGCCCACGGTCACCAATATCGCCATGCACGAACAGGTGATTCGGGTTGCCTTCCAGGCTGTCCAGCGTCTTCAGATTGCCGGCATAGGTCAACGCATCCAGATTGATGATGCGGATACCCTTTGCTACCGCTTCCAAGACAAAATTGCCGCCGATAAAGCCGGCGCCGCCGGTCACAAGCCATGTGTTCACGCGATGAGTCTCCCATTGTGTACGTCTGCTGGGGGCAAACAATCCGAACAAGGATATAACGCACCCTGTTGCCAGACCTGCACCGTTGACAACGGAAGCCAATAACGCACAATTTGTCCGGACATTTAAATTAGACCCGTCACCCACCATACGCGTTCGCACGGACCTACCAACCCGGCTAGAATCGAGAAAATTTGTCCCCGGCCCTCGCCGGCCCCCATCAGCAACCGAAGGACCCCGCAGCACATGAAGATCCTCGTCGCGTACAAGCGCGTGGTGGACTACAACGTCCGCATTCAAGTCAAGCCGGATGGTTCCGGCGTGGTCACCGATGGCGTCAAGCTCTCGCCGAACCCGTTCGATGAAATCGCCCTGGAAGAAGCCCTGCGCCTGCGCGACAAGGGCATCGCCACGGAAGTGATCGTGGCCACCATCGCCCCGGCCGACGCCCAGGCACATCTGCGCAACGGCCTGGCCATGGGCGCCAACCGCGCCATCCACGTGGTCACCGACCAGGCCATCCAACCGCTGACCGCCGCACGCACCCTGCTCAAGCTGGTGGAAAAAGAACAGCCGGACCTGGTCATCCTCGGCAAGCAGGCTATCGACGACGATGCCAACCAGACCGGGCAGATGCTGGCCACGCTATGGGCGCGCCCGCAGGCCACCTTCGCCTCCAAGGTCGAGATCGCCGACGGCAAGGCCACGGTCACCCGTGAAGTCGACGCCGGCCTGGAAACGCTGGAAGTCGACCTGCCGGCGGTAATCACCACCGACCTGCGCCTGAACGAGCCGCGCTTCATCAAGCTTCCGGACATCATGAAGGCCAAGGCCAAGCCGCTGGAAACCCTGCAGCTGGCCGACCTCGGCGTCGAGGCCGCAGATACGTTCAAGACCACCCAGTACGCCGCGCCGTCCAAGCGCAGCAAGGGTGTGATGGTGAAGGATGCTGCCGAACTGGTAGCCGCACTCAAGCAGAAGGGGTTGTTGTAATGGCCAAGATTCTCGTCATCGCCGAACACCTGGACGGCAAGCTCAACAGCGCCGTCGCCAAGACCGTGTCGGCAGCTACCGCCGTGGGCGGCGACATCGATGTACTGGTGCTGGCCGCCGACCCGACCGCCATCGCCGCCGAAGCCGCGCAGATTGCCGGCGTCAGCAAGGTTCTGACCATTGCCAATCCGGCCAATGAACACACGCTGGCACAGGTACAAGCGCCGCAGATCGCCAAGGCCGCTGCCGGCTACAGCCATGTGTTCGGCCCGTCGACCACCACTGGCAAGGATGTAATGCCGGCCGTGGCCGCCCTGCTTGGCGTCAACCAGGTCTCGGACCTGATGTCGGTGGAAGGTTCCCATACCTTCAAGCGTCCGATCTACGCCGGCAACGCCATCATCACCGTCGAAGCCCCGGCCGATCAGGTGGTCGTGGCGACCGTGCGCGCCGCGTCCTGGCAGGAAGCTGCCAAGGGCAACAACGCGCCGGTCGAAGCGATCAGCGTTGATGCCGCGCTGCCGGGCCACACCCGTTTCATCGGCCTGGCTGCCGGCAAGAGCGACCGTCCGGACCTGCAGAGCGCCAAGCGCGTTGTCTCCGGCGGCCGCGGTGTTGGCTCGGAAGAGAACTTCAAGGTGATCTATGCGCTGGCCGACAAGCTCGGTGCCGGCGTCGGCGCCTCGCGCGCCGCAGTGGACGCAGGCTATGTACCCAGCGACATGCAGGTCGGCCAGACCGGCAAGATCATCGCCCCGGAGCTGTATATCGCCGTGGGCATCTCAGGCGCCATCCAGCACCTGACTGGCATCAAGGACGCCGGCACCATCGTCGCCATCAACAAGGACGGCGATGCGCCGATCTTCGAGATTGCCGATATTGGCCTGGTGGGCGACCTGTTCACCTTGCTACCTGAATTGGAAGCGGCGCTGTAATAAGCCACGCACCGCTACATACAGCAGCTAAACGGCCTCTTACGAGGCCGTTTTTTATTCTCAACCATACCCACGACTGGTCGGGAAAACAAAAAGGCAGGCAGAGTAGAATGCTGAAGCCACAAACAGCGTGCTACAGCCCGCCAGTCGCTCATTCAGTCCTGACTGGTCAAGCGCAAACAAGGAGTTCACAGCAACATGACGCTTCGCAAAAAGGTAATGGTGGTTTTCGGCACCCGCCCGGAAGCCATCAAAATGGCCCCTTTGGTAACCGCGCTGAAGCAGCGCCCTGAACTGGAAACCATCGTTGCCGTTACCGCGCAACATCGCCAGATGCTGGATCAGGTACTGGAGCTGTTCGAGATCACTCCCGACGAGGATCTCAACGTCATGCAACCCGGCCAGACCCTATCGGGCCTGACCTCGCGAATCGTGCAAGGCATGGAGGAAGTGATTGCCAAGCACAAGCCGGACATCGTTCTCGTACACGGCGATACCACCACAACCTTCGCCACGTCACTGGCCGCGTTCTACCAGCGCACAGCGATTGGGCATGTGGAAGCTGGGCTGCGCACGGGTAATCTCTACTCGCCATGGCCGGAAGAAGCCAACCGCAAGCTGACCGGCGTGCTAGCCAATCTGCATTTCGCGCCAACACAGAAATCTGCTGACAACCTCCGCGTCGAAAACGTCAATCCTGACACCATCCACGTTACCGGCAACACGGTAATCGATGCGCTTCTTGCTGTCGTCGACAGGATCAAGACCAATCCTGAACTTGAAGCAGAGTTGGCTGCGCGCTTCCCGTTCCTGGATGCGTCCAAGCGCCTGGTCCTGGTAACCGGCCACCGTCGGGAAAATTTCGGCGACGGTTTCGAGCAGATCTGCCATGCACTGAAGAACATCGCAGCACGCGGCGACACCCAGGTCGTATACCCGGTGCATCTCAATCCGAATGTACAGGAACCCGTGAAGCGGATTCTGGGGGACCAAACTGCAGTTCATCTCATCGACCCGCAGGACTATCTGCCTTTTGTCTATCTGATGAGCCGCTCGCATATCATTCTTACGGACTCCGGCGGCATCCAGGAAGAAGCTCCATCACTGGGCAAACCGGTTCTGGTCATGCGCGATACTACGGAACGACCTGAGGCAGTTGATGCTGGAACGGTCAAATTGGTTGGCACAAGCTCAGACAATATCGTAGAACAGATCAGTCGTCTTCTGGACGACTCCGACGCATACACGCTCATGGCGCACGCACACAACCCTTATGGCGATGGAAATGCATCCGATCTGATTTCGAGCATATTGGTGACGCAACGCCTATAGCTTTCTGCAGGCAGAGCCCAACAAGAAACTGGAGAAATGGAAAGCCCGGCGCTTCTGCCCCGGGCTTTTCCTTTGGCGAGGTCCTTGCCGAATCAAAAACAGCCAGACCAAACCGGTCATTTCAACTAGATGGCGGCCAATTCCCACGCGTTTCACGACAGTACATCAACAACAAGATCTCTCGAATGATGTGGATTTGAAACCCCGACCATCAAGCCTTAATTATCTCAAGCGAAGCACCAATGACCACCTTGCCTGCCCCAGACAACTCCACACATACCACTGTAACGGGTTCGAGCTTTCCATAAGTAGGGGACCATATCCCCATTGCGCCATCCGCTGCGGATGCCAGTGAAACCCGGACCATGCAATCGCCACTGAAGCTGGCACGCATGCTGTTGCCCGTTTTTGACAGAACCGTGAAGCCGCTTTCCGTTACATCGACATCGTGAACTGAAGGAATATGCCAGAACTGAAGATAGGAACCTTGATCAGGCGATTCCGCTATGCAACTGTCGAAAACCTCAAGTCGCAAATCTCCAGCGTAAGACAACTTCCGTTCGACTTCGAAACCAGGAAACATCCTGGTCCGCCCAATCACGTAAGCATTCTCGTCTTCCAGGCAACTATCCACCAACGAAGAAATCCCCCCGTTCGCCGGCTTGCGCAACGCGGAAACACCTACAGGCATCAGTAGGTTATGGGCTGGGGCTGAGCGCATGTACTCCCGCTCCGGCACTCCATGATCATGAATATAGAGCCCGCCATCAACCAACCAGTCTTCACCAAGCGCATTCAGTACAAAGGAAGTGTCATCGTCCTGTCGGTGATAGCGACTCAAAAAACCGCACTTGAACACAATATGTGGACGTTCGCGCGGAGAAAATTTCGCAGGATTCCCCCTGAAAACCATGTAACCGGAATGCGGGAAAACTGCGTGCCATGCCGCAAAATCCACCCCTTCTTCGCCGCAACTCATAGCATGGAGAAGTTCCGGCCAGCCTTCGAATCCTAAAAGCCATGTCAAATTATTACGCACCGGCGCGATCTCACTGTCCCCGATAGCGGGCAGGCATCCATCTGGTCGCAATATGTATGCCAGAAACTTAAGCGCGGGTGGAATAAAACCATTCAGATCCGCGATAGGCGGATTCCCACCCAACGCGCGAATCGCGGAATTAACCTGAAGAACACTGGACAAGATAACAGGATGATATGCGGGGCTATTCTCGATATGAACACTTTCTTTGGAGAAAGAGCC
This sequence comes from Stenotrophomonas sp. STEN030, assembly GCF_056759995.1. NCBI lineage: Bacteria > Pseudomonadati > Pseudomonadota > Gammaproteobacteria > Lysobacterales > Lysobacteraceae > Stenotrophomonas > Stenotrophomonas sp. STEN030. The sequence goes on from NZ_JBRREB010000041.1 coordinate 22,155, forward strand.
TGCGACTTCGAAGCGCAAGCGTTCAAGAGCAAGGCCTTCCAAATCTCCTACGGCGTCAAACTTCGGGAACGTCAAAGCGGAAAGATACAGCTGAAACGCCTGATCCAAGCCGTGATTGGTACCTTTCGAATAGAACGAATCTTCACCCAGAACGAGTTGATGTCTGACAGAAAGCAACAACAACAATCTCAACAATGAAAGAGATCCAATCGAATTCCGAACCAAATAAATATAAATCTGACTGAGAACCCCCAGACGAATCGCCGTGGAGTGATCGTTCCAGCTCATAGGGGAAGCTGGAGGATCGACCAAATTCTGATCTGCCCAATCGCAAACAAACTTCTCGACAAGATCCAGCGCCTGCAAATTACCTGACTCGGCGTGCAAACGTACAAGATGTTTCAAGAAATCAAGCGAATGAAGTTGCCAGCCAAAATTATTCTCCCCTGCTGCCGTTGACCAGTCGCCAGGGACTGTAAGAACCACACTGCCCTTGTTTCGGAACACGATTTCTCCCGACTCAAGCAGGAGAGCTCCTTGCTCTGCGTTGCCCGCAGCAATCCATGCATCAGCCAGTCGCAATAGGTGCTCGGGAAACGACTTCTGGCCATTGATCAAACCCAACTCATAGTCGGAAATATAAGCCAGACGCACATCACGAATACCACAGCGTAGCGAGTCAATCGAACGATCCGGAGCTTCGATTTTCTTTTTCCAGTTCATACATATACCTCAAAAAACGAAGCTCCGGCACTAACCTAAATCAGTTCTTCCACTCGAAATAAACAGTACCAACGCCTTCCGGAGTAGTCTTGCTGCGTGCACCCATAGGTGCAACGTTCACGAGAACGTCCGCGAACTTGTCATTTGCGTAGTGATTTACCCATGCACCGTTAGCTGAATCCTCGCTCACCAATTTAAAACCCGACGCAATCATTTTCGCCTTGACGTCTTGGTGCGCATTTTCAACCGAAACACCCCAGAACTCGAGAGCAATGAAATTCTTCCCACCATTCTCAGCATTCGCATCTCCACGATTGCGGAGTGAATACTCAAAGCTAGGCGTATAAACGCCGACAACCGGCGATTCAATCAGTTTCGGAACGAAAGCGACCGCGTCTTTGCTGGCTTGCGCAGCAGCTGGCTGCGGAACAGCAGCATTCTCGGCAGGAGGAGCAACCATATCGCAGCCAGAAACGGCTGCGACGCCAACCAATACCAGCCCAAGAACAACCTTCTTCATAAAAATCCTTTGATATAAATAGAACGGGAATAAATAGCTACTTCAATTTCAATTTTGCAGCGGATAAATCCATTCTTGACGGCGCTCGGCACTGAGCAACTCTTGCCCCAGCAATCTACCACCCTCAAGGCTTAAATGCCCTTCATCGAAGTAGAGCGGCACGCCTTTATGCCAAGCATGGCATCCCGACTGCGTGCACAACAACCCCTTGATATCCATGAAAGAAGCACCCGATGGATTCTGTTCAGCGATACTTGCCAAGTGTAGCTCCATTTGGCTCAATTCGCTGCTGAGCCCCTCCTCGCCGGCTGCACAGTCAAGCCTCCATGGCAATCGCACGCTACGCTGCAAACACTCGCGATTATATCCTTTGTAGCGAGGCACATCGCTTACAAACACCACCTTCGCTCCAGTCGACCAGATTGACTGGAGCGTCGTATCCAGCGCTTCCCGGAATCCATCAAGCTTTTCGTAGGCCTTCCAGTTGCCAGATATAATCACAACACGATAGCGCTTTGACTCGACTCCCGACTTAACAACCCGCCAGAAACTATTGCAGCTGGGCCGACTGACGTTAGCACTACCCCCAAAATCATCTGCAAAAACGGGAGGGCATGATGAATGCTCTGCGTTCCGGATTGAGATTCCACTAGACTTACCCAGGTCATCATAGAACCCGACATACTGAGCTGCTTTCGAGTCCCCCCACAGCAGCACGTCGGGCTCGAGCTTACTCTTGGCACCAATGACGCATCGGGGATCACTCATTATTCCAGGCTCGCTAACAGACAGCTGGCAAACATAGTCGTACTTGTATGCAGGGGCGACCGCGCTCGCCATTCCAGCAACGCGCGCCTTGTATCCATCCGAGCTCTCAACAAACCTCTTCAGCCCATTGGTGGAAATCAGTGCAAGGGCAATGGCTACAATCGCAGCAAGCGGAACCAGCCAGACAAAAACCACCGTAACCCATTTTGCTGGGCGCCATGACCTGAAAGGCGCCTCCACATATTTGTAACTCAACCACGCAGCCAATAACATAAACACTACAGATACACATCCAGCTACAAGCCCGATCTCTCCATAGAAATACCTGTAGAAAGCCAGAACCGGCCAATGCCAAAGATAGAGCGAGTACGAGATGAGTCCAACAAGTACGACCGGACGGACAGACAAAACTACTCTGGATAACGTTGCACCTCGCTGACCAGCCACAATCACCAGCACAGATCCCAAACAGGGCCAGATGGAATTGACACCAGGAAAATCCGAGGAATCGTTCAGAAAGAACAAGGAGTAGCCGATAAGCCCAATACCGCCGAGCGAGCAAATCTCTGTTACCCAACGACTCAATGAACCATCCGGCGTCCGTCGGCCCTGCATCAGCAACGCGGCCGACGCACCAACCAACAACTCTCCTGCGCGCGCCGGAAGCATGTAGTAAGTAAACTTCGGCGCAGTGGAAAGGAATGTCTCCGCATAGGCAAATGAAGCCGCACTGACAACCAGTGCCAGCGCGATGATCAACGACTTTCTTCGCTTCGCAACAACGGCAAGAGCAATAAGAGCGACCGGCCATATGAAGTAGAACTGTTCCTCGACCCCTAGCGACCACATGTGCAGTAGTGGCTCCTGTTCAGCAGCAGCTGCAAAGTAGCTGGTGTCCAGATAGTTCCAGAAATAGACATTCGGAAGAGATACCGCAGACCAGAAGGCCGAGCGACCTAAACGCACCAGATCGTCCGGCAACAACAGAAGGCAGCCAGCTAGCAAGGTAACAACGGTTACCACCGCAAACGCGGGATAGATGCGTCGGATGCGACGAACATAAAAATCCGCGAGAGAAAAATCCCCTCTAGATATCTCAGACCAGATATTTCCGGTGATCAGAAACCCTGAAATAACAAAAAAAATGTCCACACCAACAAAGCCCCCTGGAACCAGGCTTTTATTAATGTGATACAGAACAACACTAAGAACCGCAACCGCACGCAGTCCATCGATGTCGGGGCGATAGCCGGTCCCAACCGACGACCCCCGTAAATCAGATGAAAGAGATTTCATCCCCCCGCCTCCAATCTCATTGACTTAATTGATCACCTAGCCTGCATCGTCAAGCCGGCAGTACCTCATGCGAAAAGCAGGCAGCTGAAACGGACAAATCCGATACAACCTGGGCATGCATCTTCGTCAATCGCTTCCAGCAATGCTCCTGTGCGCGCTGGATCCGTTGCTCTCTAGCCCCAGGAGCATCCTCCTTCAGCACCGCCTCCATCTTTTCGACCCATTCCCCAGACGTATGAGCGACCAACAGCAGTGGTGCTGGCTCGGTGATTGCCTCCATCGGGGAACTGATCACCGGCAGCCCGGTTGCAAAGTATTCCCAGAGTTTCAGCGGGTTAACTGCGTGCATCGCTTCATTCACAACGAAAGGAATCAGCAAAACATCATACTGGTTGATTGCCGCCGCCCCCCGCACTCGATTCACACGTCCGGTGAACACTACGTTGGACATATCTCTCATGCGCTGATATTGGGCATGCGCAGCACTCCCAGCCGCAAGCTCGACCTGGCCGTGGAACACGAAATCGACGTGTGGCATGGCCTCACATACCTCCACCATAAGTGGCCAATCGAAGAACGTCGCCAGATTTCCCAAGTAGCCTGCCACCGGCCGACCAATACGTGGCCTTCTCGGCAACCGATACCTCTCAAAAACTTCGGTGACTACACCATTCCCGACCAGACCCAGCGAGCGGGCGCCGGCTGATTTTCTATCAAGCAAAGGTTGCGAAGTGAAGAAGACGTGCTCCGCTCGCTCTACAGCCGACCTCTCCGCTTTAGCCACACCAGGATAGGTGTCGCCCGTGCCGAAGTTGATTGTATAGTCATCGTAAACTTCGTAGATATAGCGAGCACCCACCGGCAATCTTTCAGCTTGATCTGGTTTGTAGACCCAATGCAACACCTCAGCATCAGCGCCGTAGTGTTTGGCGATCAGTCCACCCAGAACGTCCAATTGATTCGGAAGTCCCTGGAAAGAAGCAAAGCCGCTGCCCGCAGGAATTCCCCCGGTAAACAGTCGCGTCTTGAAAATGTTCTCACCCACCTTCAGCAGTTGCCCCTTTCCGATCTTCGCCAACTCTTCCAAAGGAGCCCAGCCAAGACGGCCGATTGTCTCGTAATGATTCCCCGGCTCGATAACAATGAGGTCATGCGTCTCCTTCAAATGGAGTGCAAGCGCCTCAAGCATCTCCCGCCGGTGGAAGGTCATCCATTCATCAACAGCCCAGACAATGAGAACTGATCGGCTGGAGGAACGAGCGGCAAGGACAGCGGATGGTGCGGAATACAGCAGATTTTTCCACGTGTTCACCACACCCGCTTTGTCGAAGCGATGACGAATCGCCTCCTGCATCTGCAGGCGCAACCGTGCGGAACTGGAGCTCTTGTTGAGGAACTCTATCCGTTCGGCAGCTTCAATCGCACTAGTTACCGTATGCAACTCAGGATATATGTCCGATGCACCTTCCCAGTTCCACACGATAGGCGCCGCTCCGGAAGCAGCTCCTTCTGCTACCGCCATGTGGAAGCTTTCGAAGTCCGAGGGCGACAGCAGAAAACCAATCATCTTCAACCAGGGCGCCACGTCGCTTCCCTGTGGATCAAAAACTACTTTGTGTCGCAGCTCACCGGAATTGATACGCGAATAAACAGAACAATAGTACTCGCGCTCAGCCCCCCTGGCCCAAAGCCAATCAATGCCAGCAGGACTATTACCTTTGACCCGAAGCATGTAGCGCTGGTCCTTCTTGAGCAAAAGCTCCAATGTATCGACTGCAAGGTCCAGTCTTTTCCGCTTGGGCGCGGTGCCGATTATTCCTAGATTGAAATCCGCCCCGCCAAACTTTGGCAGCGCGTACTTTTCAACATCTATATAGTTACCTACCACGCGACACACATCACGAGGTATATCAAACTTCTCAACGCATTCGTCGAGAATATGCTGCCCAACAAAAACCAGCGCATCGACCGCAGAATAGTCTATACGCTCGGGGTAGGTAGATCCGCGCTCCTGAAGGTGGAGCCGGACGATGAGACGTTGCTCCTTGCGCTTGCGGGCAGAGCAAAAAACAGCGTTCTCCATCGCCCACTCGGCGACCATGACATCAGCCCAATCAATCAATGCTTGGCTCTTTATCGCATCATGTTGATCGTGCCCCGCCCAAATATCATCCCGGAACTCAAACAATCCGGTCTGCTCCAACTCCTTTTGCAGCGGATACCAGAATTTCAGGTCATGCCCAAAAACACCAACGCGAATCTTCCTAGCTGACATAGCGGTTTTCACTCAGATTTCTATTTTGCGAACTTCATCGTGGATACGACCCAGGTCCATGAACCGGGCACGAGAATAATTGGCCTGATCGGCAGCAAAGACCGATCTATCATTGGATGCGAATGATTCCTTGCCATCCAGCAAGCGGGCCAAGCCATCCGCAGCGACACGATCACCCGCGATGACCAGGGATAAGGGCTCTAGCGTTGCGCCGTACGAGTACTGCAAACGTACATCAAGCGACTTTCCTACCATCTGGGCTCCGCTGTATCGAAGCGCATTAATCAGATCCTGCAGATAGAAACGACCGTAGACAGCCTGCGCCGACATCAACGCGATCACACATTGCGACGCTTCCACCCACATTTTGGAAACCACTTCGCCAACCGTGAGGTCACTTTTGACAAGCTGAATTCGCTCCATTGACGCTTCGATTTTGTGTTTGTCTATAAAATTCCCGCGGCAAACCACGACCAATCGCTTGCTGCTCCCGACATGCAGCTGCTGTCGCTGGAACGCGTCAATCACCACAGCAACCTCGAGCTCCGACCTGGCCTCGGCGACCACCAGAACATCGGCGTAGCTCTCTACCTGAGGCTGCGGCACCCCTAGTGACTCACATATCTGGTTGAACCGATGCCGATAGGTATGCTTGGCAAAGACCTCGCGAATACCTTGCAGGCTCCTTCTAGTCCATTCACGGTCGTCGCTCATCAAAACAGCCAAGGCTTCCTTTGCCTCATCGGTGCTACGAACGTGCCAGATCAAGTCATTGCCGAATGTCGCCTCGGTCCCTTCCGACCATGTACTCACTACAGGTGTGCCGCACGCAAGCAACTCAAAAACACGCCTGGAAAACATGGTAGGCGAGTCAACGACCGAGTTGACGTTCAGGAAAACTCGGTATCGACGATAGGCATTATTGACTTCTGAATATGGCAGACTACCCCGAATATTTGCGCTGAAACGCTCCGGGAATGAAAAGTCGGACGGTGCAGAGTTGGGCTTGTAGTTACGATCAAATATATCAAAATCATAATCACGAGCTGCATCCAACAACATCAACTGATCATCACGCCTCTCCTGGAAGCGATTGGCATAGAAACTACCGGCGAAACACACTTTACTATTTCGCTCAGAGCTCCCAATAGGATTGTGCAACGCATCCTCAGCAGCAAACTGAAGAACACCAAGTCTTGCGGTAGTTCGCTCACTGTAATTCGGCAACGCTTCTTCTGCGGTCGTGAATACATGATCAAAGCTGGCAGCCTTGGCGATGAAGTCCTTGAAATGAACCGGATCCTCCTTGTTCCAGAACACCGTGGGAATGCCACGCTTCTTGAACTCGGCCACCATTTCAGAAACTTCGTTCCCTGGTGGATTTGCATAATTCGCGACGCGATACTGCCACGTTCCGTAGTTTCCTTTCCAGGAAGATTCTACGAAAAGAAACTGCGGACGGTAACGCTCCAACAATGCCTCCCAGTTATCCGGGCGAGGTTCAACCAGATTCGCATGCGGTGCGAAGCAAGCCCGTGAAAATTCATCCATCACACTCATCACGGTGACTTTGCCGGGTTCGATCTGCTGAACCCAACCCATAGCTGAAAGCTCTTTGCTCGCTGCATCACCACCTGCCACCCTTGCGGCCTTCTTTTTCTCTGCCACAGGGCTTGTAATCTGCGCCGAATCTTTCAAAACCGGAGGCGAAGGCAGCTCCACTGGAGTACGTTTGGGCAGCTTCAGAGCGGGGATGGAAGTATCTCGATTTCTATACGTGTGCCATGTATGCAGCATTTTTCCCGGGAAAGCGGCAACACCCCGTAGGGTGCGCAATCCCATTACCGCCCTGCCAACTGCGAGAGCCAACGAGTTATGGAATCGATAGTTCTCCTCATGCAACTCGCGCATGCGTTCCTGCAGGAGACGACCATAGGCCCGCTCTGCTTCAAGATGCAGGTAATGCCCAGTGCGCTTGAACTGGGCAACCGATAGTTCTGCCCGCACGCCACCAAGCTGCTTCTCAACCCCGATCTTTTCTTTTGCCAGGCGCTGAACCAACTCGTCGCTTCGCTGCTTTTCCTGCCCGGACACCAGCCTAAGTCGCTCCAGCTCCTTGGCCCCGACAGACACTCTCGCGGTTGCGGCGTCCAAGCTGGACTTGGTATCACGGAGTTCCGAAAAGACCCGTGCTAGCTCCTGTTGCGAGCCCTCAACTTCAGTCTCAGCGCCCACAAGGCGCGCAGTTGTCTCGTCGAGCTCTTTCCGCAACTCCCCAAGCATCGTTTCGTCATATTCATGCTTGGCAAGGGCGTTGGCCAACTGCGTCTCAGCAGCTTCAAGAAGCGCTAGCACAGTAATGTGCTCAGCTTGGAATTTATCCAACTCAACCTTGGTGCAACCAAGTTCTTCGATGGTGGTGTCGTGCCGGAGCTGAAAACTCTGCAGCTCGTTCCTGACGTTGCTCAAACCATTTACTGCGTCCCCGTGCTCGTTCCGCGCACGCCCGAACTCCGCGTTGACAGCATCAAGTTCCGACACAACGGTGGCGTGAGCAGCGCGGGCCATCATGAGATCCGAACCAATCCCTTCAAGTCGTGCCTTGGCATCACTCAAGTCCGCCTGAGCGCTGACGAACATCTTCTGTTCATCAACTAGTTTCAGCTCCAAGCGGTTTCTTTCTCGGACTTCAGTTTCTAGCGAACCCTGCGCCACTTTGATTGCGCTCTCAAGAGCAACCTTTTGTTTACGGAGTTCCTGTAACTGATCTGAAACATCGTAATACTTCTGATGGACATCCAGTGCTCCAACCCTTGTTGCTTCGAGCACCAGATCCCAATTCGGATCCAGAACCGTGCCCGCAGACTTGTCCGCGATCAGTCGAATGTAACCATCCGTCGCAGCGAGCTCGCGCACGACAAAATCTTCTGGCAGAAACTGAGCAAGATCACCAGGAAAAATAGTCGACTTATGATCTGGCCAAGGATTCAAACCAAAGGGCACCGTAACGATCAATCTGCCACCCGGGGCTAGAAATTCCGCGGCGCGCTTCAAGAGGCGAACCGGACTGGTCTGGTGTTCAACCACCTCTCCCATGATCACGGTGTCGAAGGTAGCCAGTGGAAACGACGAAAGGTCCACACAATGAAACTTCAGTCTCTCCTGAACAGACTCAATCTCCTTTGCGCGCTCGCGCAAAGCATAGTCAATCGTTGGCTGATCGATATCGATGCCAGTTACGTACAGCCCCTCCCTAGCCAACAGGATGGAAGCAATACCTTGGCTGCAGCCCACATCCAGCACGGATGTACCGGTAGCCTGCGAACACATCCAGTTCATGCGGGCGCGGGTGCGCGCCCCGAATCCAGAACCCATGCCGTCGTAATAGGCTTCATTGATGTGATCAGCCCAAACAGTTCTCACATCAGGATTCGTGTCGTGCTCGTTGTGCATGATCGCCCCCTCAGCTCCACAAACCGCAGGCATCAATAACAGAGGCGTTTGCCGGACTTGGAATTCCTCGGAAAGCGGTGTGTGCGACCAATGCAACCACTACGTCCGCATTCATGAGACTTTCCTCGAACAGAGCCACATTCAAGCTTCCAACATCTTCGCCTGACGTAGCGAGCGCATCTGAGAAAGGATCCATACAGACGACAGCCCCTGGATAGGCGGCAGTCAAGGATTGCGCAATCTGCAACGCTGGACTTTCCCGAAAATCATCGACGTCCGGTTTGTATGAAAGTCCCAAACAAACGATTCGTGGTGTTTTCCCCGGCGATTTTGCAACAGCCTCAGCCACCAGATCGAGTACATACCCGGGCTTGCTGTCATTGACCTCGCGGGCAGTCCGGATGATCTTTGCACGTCCAGGATCACTGGACACGATGAACCACGGATCCACCGCAATACAATGCCCGCCGACACCCGGCCCCGGCTTCAAGATATTCACTCGCGGATGGCGATTGGCCAACTCAATCAACTTCCAGACGTCGATGTCCAGGTTGCCGCAGATCATCGACAACTCGTTCGCGAACGCGATGTTGACGTCACGATAGGAGTTTTCAGCCAACTTGCACAGCTCCGCTGTACGGTCGTTGCTCGACACACACTGTCCTTTTACAAACGTGCGGTACAGCGCTGCAGCCTTTTCTGTACAACGGTCCGACATGCCGCCGATGATGCGATCGTTCTCAATCAGCTCTCGCAACATCTGACCAGGAATGATGCGCTCAGGGCAGTAGGCAAGATGCACATCCGGATTCAATTCGCCATCAAGCGGGAAGCGTAGATCGGGACGAAGTTCAGCAAGCAAACGCGCAAGTTGCTGGGTGGTTCCTACTGGAGAAGTCGACTCCAGAACAACCAGATTACCTTTTCGCAACACCGGTGCGATGGAGCGACCGGCAGAGATCACGTAGCCGACATCAGGCTGATGTGTTTGATGGTCGACCGGGGTAGGAACGGCAATGATGAAATCATCAGCAGCGACGGGGCTGATAACGGCTCGAAGCCTCCCACTGGCGACGCCTTGCGCAACCATCTCAGGCAGACCCTGCTCTTCGATATGCGCCTGTCCTTGGTTAATTGCAGTCACCGCCCGTTCGGAGATATCCACGCCGACAACGGTCCGCCCATGGGCTGCGAAAGTGGCGGCAGTGGGCAATCCGATGTAGCCCAATCCAATGACTGAAATGGTCCGATCGTTCACGCTGCAATCCACCTCTGCGATAACATCAATTCTGCCGTTCATAAAACTCCTTCTTTATCTAGATGGCGCACATAAACTTTTTTGCGTGCGCCCTGAAATCAACGGGCGGCGTCACCTCTAGCCGTGCTGGCGTTGCAGCGCGGCTTCCACATCGGAAAGCCAACGCGATGCCAGACTCGGCCAGGAGTATCGCTCCACCTCTTCGCGCCGTGGGGCACGCAAAGCCAACTGTCCCTGTTTTTTAATCTGAATAGCCTCAGCCAAGGCCAACTCTATATTCTCCGATGTCGAAGCAATATCCCATCCCGCGCAAGTCGTCGTCACCAACACGCCAGTGGCGTCTTGACTCTCGCCGCGCAGGTGCATGATCGGCTTGCCTGCACCAAGGTATTCATAGATCTTGCCCGGCACCTGTACAGGATCGGCATTGGCAAGATTGACAAGAATGTCGCATCGGCGCTGCGCAGCAAGGGCAACAGTGTGCGGAAGAAAACCAAGCAGCCTTATCCGACCTTCGGATCGCTGCATGTATTCCTCCAGATAGTCGGGAGCACGAATCGTAGCTATCGACAAACGTACACCGGGAAGCGCCAAGACCGCATCCAGTAGTTTTTGCGCGCCACGAAAGCTGTAGAAGCTACCTGTATAGAGAAGCTCAAGCATCTCCGAATCAAACAGGCCGTCACCGGAAGCATCGCTGGTTCGAAAATCGGGATTGAAGCCCTGTTGCACAACAACCAATTTACTATCCGGCAAGGAATGGCGTTGCTGCAAAACCGACACCGCCGCGTCCGTCGTCACGCTTACCATCATGGAAGCACGGCAGACTTCGGCCTCCAAAGAAAACGCCCGCTTCCGCCATTTTTTTGGAGTATATGGCGCCAATACCGGGTCACCCAAATCAACTACCAGCGGAAAACCTTTCTTTGCCGCAGCCAATCCCACCGGCAATGTGCATGCCGGCTCGTGCGAAACCACAACGACATCCGGCCGTCGCGCAGCGATGGATGCGTGCACCGCAGCTATCGCGTGCCGCTCCCACTCGACCCGATAGTCCGGAAAAAACCGATCGGATACTACGCCTTTGATCTTCTCAGCGAGATGCCCCTTCCAGTTGAGTCCGCCACGAACACGAAACGCGTCCTCCAACGACTTTCTTAGCCGTCCTTTCCAGTTCAGGACCTCCACAACGGGCAGTCCCCCAGCCAGAGTGCTACTGACAGTGACATCGCTACTGTCACTGACCGAAGCCGGGGTGTCGCCGCTCTTCCGCCCGCGCCCCAACAGGAGCTGGGTCAGGCGCCCAGGAAATACGCGCCGGATAACCATCTCATCAGGCAATTCCGGCAACCCGCCGGGACCATAGCCCGGCACGTCTGGCGCTATCACTTCCACACTATGACCAGACCTCACCAGCTCCCGGCTCAGGTAAGCCCAACGCAGCGCCTGCGGCGAAGGAATGGGCGGAAAATCATAAGCAACAAGCAAGAAGTGCATTTGCAATCAACCCTGCTGCAAGCTGGTTTGGGGGGAAGCCAGAACGTCCCTGAATTTGACCAGTACCTCGGCTACAGGCCCGGCTGCGATAACGGACCCGGCTTCCAACAGGATCGCCTTGTTGCAGACGCTCTCCAGCAAGCTGAAGTTGTGACTGGCCAACACAACGATCTGCGCACTATCCACCCGCGACTGCATCCTCTCCTGTGCTTTCTTTACAAAGCCGGCATCACCCGTCCCGATCCACTCATCCATGATGAGTATCTCGTGCTGTACAGCAGTAGCGAGCGCAAAACCAAGCCGCATACGCTGACCAGATGACAATGTCCGCAAGCGGTCACCAGCCTTGCCTTTAAGCTCGGCAAAATCCAGCACTTCATCAACAATGGCATGAGCCTGCTTTGCCTTGAGGCCCATTGCGATACCTCGCAACAGAATGTTTTCAACCAGAGTTGCCTCCTGGTTAAAACCAAGCCCCAGATTCAACAATGCCTGGCGTGCGCCGGACACCTCCAGCGTACCGCGGGTTGGCGGATACGCACCCACCAGTACCTTGAGCAAGGTTGACTTGCCTGCACCGTTGCGCCCAAGCACCGCCAATCGATCACCCGGTTCAAGATCAAAATCAATGCCATCAAGCGTGGTGCGCATCATCCGTTTCGGCGGCTGGAACGCTGCTTGCAGCAGAACACCAACGCTGGCTTTGATGGTGCGCTGCTCCTGGGTGTAGGTAGGCAAGTCCAGGCCAATGTTCTTCGCCCGCAGATAGATTTCCTGTGTCATACCCATACCGGTACGTAGCGCGCATAACGCCGATAAATAAAAGTAGCCGCCAACCAACCACCGACCAGCATCACAGCGAGGTAGATGTATGTGAGCTTCTCGATAGGCTCACCCAACATTGGCGCACGTACGCTTTCGATCATGTGGTACAGCGGATTGGCGCGCGCAATCATGCCGCGCACGGTATCCATCGGCGCTTGATCCGCATACCAGATGATCGGTGTGAAAAGGAAACTGAACATCAGGATACTGCCGATCAACTCATGCACATCCTGCAAGCGCGCACCGAGCACCGCGACAATTGCACCCATCCAGCCAATATTGAGTATCACCAGAATGAAAGCCGGCAGTGAAGCCAGAAGCCCCGCCGGGTAGAAATTCGGACTGATGACCAAGGCAACCGCGACTGCGGGCAGGGCCATTACGAAATAGAACATTGCCTTTGCCACTACACGCAGGACGTAGTCGGTCAATCGCACCCGGCCATCCAAAATGAAACTGGCATGTCCTTGGAATGCCGTAGTGCACTCACTCAAACTGATGGTGATCAGGCGGAACAAAACGTAACCAATGCCCAGATGCGGGATGAACCCCGCTGCCGCATGCCCTTGCAGGTAGCCAAAAAATCCACCAACACCAAACATATAAATCAACGCCGGGCACAACGCCCAGAACAGCCCCAACCGCGAGCGCCGATACTTGGTGGCAAGCTCCAACCAGGTCGAATATATCCAGAACCCGGGGTTACGGAAGCTGTCGATGTAATCACCGATAAGCGAACGACTCATCCTGCCAGTGCCTGCTCGAGATCAGCACGCAGATCAACCACGTCTTCCACACCCACACTCAACCGTACCAGCGCATCACTGATGCCCAGCTGCTCGCGGCGAGCCACCGGAATCGAGGCATGGGTCATCACCGCCGGGTGGTTGACCAGGCTTTCCACGCCACCCAGTGACTCGGCCAGGGTGAACAGCTCGGTGCGCTCGCAGAAACGCTTGGCCGCTTCAAAGCCGCCTTTGAGCACGATCGAAACGATGCCGCCGTAGCCGGCCATCTGCTTGCCCGCCAGTTCGTGCTGGGGGTGCGATGCCAGGCCCGGGTAAATCACCTTTTCCACTGCCGGATGGGTTTCCAGCCAAGTGGCCAGCTCCATCGCGTTGGCGCAATGCGCCTTCATGCGCAGCGGCAGGGTCTTCAGGCCGCGCAGGGCCAGGAAACTGTCGAACGGACCCTGCACGCCACCGATGGAGTTCTGCAGGAAGGCCATCTGCTCGGCGAGCTCGGCGTTGTCGCCGACCACCACCATGCCGCCGACCATGTCGGAGTGCCCATTGAGGTACTTGGTGGCCGAATGCAGCACCAGATCCGCCCCCAGTTCCAGCGGGCGCTGCAGCATCGGTGACGCGAAGGTGTTGTCCACCACCACGATCAGGCCGTGACGCTTGGCGATGGCGGCTACCGCGGCGATATCCACGATCTTCAACATCGGGTTGGTCGGGGTCTCGATCCACAGCATCTTGGTCTTCGGCGTGATCGCGGCTTCGAACGCAGCCAGATCAGTCAGGTCGACGAAGCTGAAGTCCAGTGCGGCGGTGCGGCGACGCACTCGCTCGAACAGGCGGAAGCTGCCACCGTAGATGTCGTCCATCGCCACCACGTGGCTGCCGGCATCCAGCAGTTCGATCACGGTAGAGCTGGCCGCCATGCCCGAGGCGAAGGCAAAACCACGCGTACCGCCTTCCAGAGAGGCCACACAACGCTCGTAAGCAAAGCGGGTCGGGTTATGCGTACGCGAGTACTCGAAGCCCTGATGCTCGCCCGGGCTGGACTGGGCGTAGGTCGAGGTAGCGTAGATCGGCGGCATTACTGCGCCGGTGCTGGGGTCAGGCGACTGCCCGCCGTGGATGGCCAAAGTGGCAAGCGACAGGCTGCGCTCGCCGTCCTGGCTGCGTGAATGCTGATCCGTCATGACTACTACTTCCAGCTAAAGAGGCGGAATTCTACCAGCCTCGTCTGATTTTTCAGGCTGGGCACCCGCGAGGGGTGCCCGCGAGACTCACTGAACCCTGCGACGCAGGTAGTTGAGCAGATCGATACGGGTGATCAAACCGAGAAACGCATCACCATCGGTGATGATCGCCACCTGGCCGCGGTCAAACACCGGCAACAGGGCTTCGATCGGCGATTTGACGTCCAGACGGTCGAGCTTGCTGACCATGGCCACCGAGACCGGGTCACGGAAACGGGCTTCATCGCCATAAACGTGCAGCAGCACGTCGCTCTCGTCGATGATGCCGACCAGCTGGCTGCCATCCATCACCGGCAGCTGCGACACGTCGTACAGCTTCATGCGCTGGTAAGCGGTGGTCAGCAGGTCCTTCGGGCCCACCACCACGGTGTCGCGCTGGCTGTACGGACGCAGGATCAGGTCGCGCAGGTCGCCGAACTGCGGGCGCTCGAGGAAACCGTTGTCCAGCATCCAGTAGTCGTTGTACATCTTGGACAGGTACTTGTTGCCGGTATCCGGCACCAGCACCAGCACCTTCTTCGGTGTGGTCTGCTCGTGGCAGTACTTCAGCGCCGCAGCCAGCAGGGTGCCGGTGGACGAGCCACCGAGGATGCCCTCCTTGCCCAGCAGCTCACGTGCAGTGTGGAAGCTCTCGGCGTCGCTGATGGCGTAAGCCTTCTTGACCCGGCTGAAATCGGCGATATCCGGTAGGAAGTCCTCACCGATGCCCTCCACCAGCCAGCTACCGGACTTTTCGTTCAGCGTGCCATCGTTGATGTATTCAGCCAGGATCGAGCCGACCGGATCGGCCAGCACCAGCTCGGTCTTGGGCGAAAGTTTGGCAAAGGCACGCGACAGGCCGGTCATGGTGCCGGAGCTGCCGCAGCCGAACACGATGGCATCCAGATCGCCGCCCATCTGCTCGATGATCTCCGGGCCGGTGCCGAATTCATGTGCGGCCGGGTTGTCGGGATTGCCGAACTGGTTGATGAAGTAGGCGCCCGGGGTGCGGTCGGCAACAGTCTTGGCCAGGTCCTGGTAGTACTCCGGGTGGCCCTTGGCCACGTCCGAACGGGTCAGCACTACCTCGGCGCCCATGGCCTTGAGGTTGAAGATCTTCTCTCGGCTCATCTTGTCCGGCACCACCAGAATGAGCTTATAACCCTTCTGCTGTGCCACCAGTGCCAGGCCCAGGCCGGTATTGCCGGCGGTGCCTTCCACCAGCGTCGCGCCTGGCTTGAGATCGCCACGCTTTTCAGCTGCCTCGATCATCGACAGGCCGATACGGTCCTTGATCGACCCACCCGGGTTGGCACTCTCCATCTTGAGGTACAGCTCGCACACGCCTACATCCAGGCGCTGGGCCTTGATGATGGGCGTATTGCCGATGAGTTCGAGGATGGAGGAATGGATAGGCATCGGTTTAGTTCAGATCGCGCCGCATAGCGGCCGGACCAATGATTATCCGATGGTTGTACGCGAAAGTCAGTTACTCACGCTTTCGGGCACAGGAATTCCACTGCCAAGTGACGCGGACAATGACGGCCGACGAGGAGGCCGCCACCGTCCGCGACATAAACGGTCAAGCGTGGGGAAGGTTCAGTTGATGCTGTTTTCGTAAATCCGCAGGAGCTTCTGCTTGGCCAGCAGCTTTTCCCGTTTCATCTGTCCCAAGGTGACCCCGTCAATCGGGAGTACACCCAGCTCCGCGTCCATGCATTTCTTGTTCAGCTTCTTATGCTGTTGGTAGAGCTGCTTGAACTCCGGGTTGGCCTTGGCCAATGCGTCGATTTCACTCTGCGGCTGCCCTTCGAACATGACTACCTCCTTCATACAGAAACAAGAACGCCCCGGCCTGACGGCACGGGGCGTTGCTGGATTGGAAAGCCGGGCCCGCCCACCGCGGCACCACCAACCGTCCTCCGGCCAACTTGCCAGGAGCTTTCGGTTACTGGTTCGCGCCACGCTTGCACCGGCTCGGCCCTCCGTTGTCCGGACGACGAAAGTGCCGCCCGGACAATTGACCCTACGCCTGCAAAAAGGTTCCGGCAAGGCCTCTACGGAATCGTTTACTGAATATTCAAACCACGCCGCATTCAGCCCCGCACGAATGACAAAAACCTAACAACTTCAGCCATTTAAGTTTGTCACGGCGCGATAATGACTTCCGCTGAACGGGCCCGGGTGGAGGCCGCTTTCTTGCCCGTCACCTGGATCCGGCTGGCCGCAACGCCACCAGCTACCAGCGCGTCCTTGAGCGCCTGCGCACGCCGCTGACCAACGCCGTTGGCGCTGTCATAGGCCTCGATGATGACCCGGCCCTTCTTGCCGATATTCAGGTATTCGGCCAATGCCTTGGCCTGGTTGCCGGCCGCGCCGGAAAGCGCCGCTTGGCCAGCCGCAAAGGCATCGCCACTGAAGGTGTAGACCTCACCGCGACCGTCAAATTTGGACGCCGGCAACTTCTGCCCGGAGACCAGCTCGGCCTCTTCGCGAGCCAGCTTGGCCGCGTTCTGCTGGGCCGCACTCAAACGCTGCTGCTGACGGCCGGCAACGCTGGTCAGCGCGGTTTCGGCGTCCTGGCGGGCCAGCGTCTCGGCCTCGGCGGCCAAGCGCAGACGCTCGGCCTCTTCGGCCTGGATCTGGGTCTGTACCCGCAACTGCTCCGCTTCCTGACGGGCACGGGCCGCATCGCGGCGGCTGGCCTCGATCAGCAATTCGCTGCGGGTGCGCTCCAACTCACCCACCTCACGCCGCGCCAGCGCCGCGCGGCTGGCCGCCTCGGCAATCGCGACGCGACGCTCAGCCAGATAACGGGCATCGTCCAATTCCTTGCGCTTGGCCTTGGCCAGCGCGGCGATGGCTTGCTGCGCCTGCAGCTTCTCGAACGAAGCCACATCGGCCGTGGCCATATCGGCCTGCAGCACCATCAGCCGGTGACTCAGCGCGCCAACCGCCGGATCTTCCGCCGCCAACGCCAACAAGGGCACGGCCAACAGGCCGACAACCACCAGATTCCTGATCCGCATCAGCGCCCCTCCCCTGTCGCCAACTGGCGTTGCAGCTGTGCAACCTCGGCCTTGCGCTGGGCCAGCTGGGCCTGCGCGACTGCTTCCTCACTCTGCGCGCGCGCCAGATCAGCATCGGCGGCAGCGCGCAGCGCCAGGATTGGCGCCTGCTTGCGCAGCCGGCGATCACTCGCAGCCTGTTGGGCCTGGCCCAGCTGCTGGCGGGCCATCGCCATGGTGTCCGGCGCGTACTGATCGGCGTCGGCGCGGTCGGCTTTCTCGACGGCCTGTTGTGCGGCAAGCAATTCCATTGCGCCCGGATCCTGCGCCAACGCGCTGCCGCATAGCACGAATGTGCAGGCGGTAGCACACAGGAATCGTCTTAATTGTGCGAAGCTAGATTTCATTGGGGAGCCGTGGCTTGGGTGACTGAGCGCGGCCATTGTGGTCAAGCCAGAGGCGTGCTTGCAACGGCACGCCGCCGTTTGTTGGGGAAAATTTCGCATGGATATCGGCTATTTCTTGAAGCTGATGACCGAAAAGAACGCTTCGGACATGTTTTTGACGACCGGAGCGCCGGTTTACATCAAGATTGAAGGCAAGCTGTACCCGCTGGGCAATACCGGCCTGCCGCCGGGGATGGTCAAGAAAATCGCCTATTCGCTGATGGACGAAGGCCAGGTGCCGCAGTTCGAGCGCGACCTGGAACTGAACATGGCCATCGCTTTGGCTGATGCCGGGCGCTTCCGCGTCAACGTGTTCAAGCAGCGCGGCGAAGTTGGCATGGTCATCCGTGCGATCAAGAGCCGCATCCCCAGCATCGAGGAGCTCAACCTTCCGCAGGTGCTGAAGGACGTGATCATGACCCCGCGCGGGCTGGTGCTGGTGGTCGGTTCGACCGGCTCGGGCAAGTCGACCTCGCTGGCCTCGATGATCGACCACCGCAACAGCACCTCGACCGGGCACATCCTCACCATCGAGGACCCGATCGAGTTCCTGCACAAGCACAAGCAGTCCATCGTCAACCAGCGCGAAGTCGGCCTGGATACCCACGCCTTCCACAACGCGCTGAAGAACGCGATGCGTGAGGCGCCAGACGTCATCCTGATCGGCGAAATCCTGGACGCCGAAACCATGGAAGCGGCCATCGCCTTCGCCGAAACCGGGCACCTGTGCCTGGCCACGCTGCACTCCAACAACGCCGACCAGACCATCGAACGCATCCTCAACTTCTTCCCGGAAAGCGCGCACAAGAACGTCTTGATGAACTTGTCGCTGAACCTGCGTGCAGTGGTTTCGCAGCGTCTGGTCAAGGGCAAGGACGGCCGTCGTCGGCCGGCAACCGAAGTACTCATCAACACGCCCATGATCCGCGACCTGCTGCGCCGTGGCGAGGTGCACACCATCAAGCAGGCAATGGAAGACTCGCTGGAAGAAGGCATGCAGAGTTTCGACCAGTGCCTGTTCCGAATGGTGAAGGACGGCATCATCGAGCAGGAGGAAGCGCTGCGCGCCGCCGACTCGCGCGATGGCTTGGCACTGAAGTTCCGCCTCTCCGAAGGTGGCAGCGGCGAACATGATCCTTATGCGGATTTTGCGGTATCGGCACCTGCGGCGATCACGCACGGGTTCTGAGCTGGCGTTTCGTGCAACAAGAAGCCCCGCATTGCGGGGCTTCTTGTTTGTGCTGCTGCAGCCATGAGCCAACCCCGACTGCAGTGGCTTTTGTGGGAGCGGCGTCAGCCGCGAAGCTACTGATGGATCCGGGCTCTAGCTTCGTCGGGCATTGGGTGATCTGCCGTTTCGGATGGAACAC
>NZ_JBRREB010000042.1:0-41261 GCF_056759995.1 Stenotrophomonas sp. STEN030
ATGCTCGGCATGGGCATTACCGGGAAAGCCTCTGCCGAGCATGGCTCGGCACTACGGTTGGGATTGCTTGTAGTGCCCCTGCCGAGCATGGCTCGGCACTACCGGTGCGTTGCAATGCCGACGGATCAGTACACGTCGCGGCGATAACGTCCGGCGATGCGCAGCGCTTGATGCGCTTCGGCGCCAATCGCGTCGATGATGACCTTGTCCACGGCCGGGGCCATGCCTTGCAGGCTGCCGCAGACCAGGATGGTGGCGCCGTCGTCCAGCCATTGCCGCAGTACATCGCTGTGTGCGGAAAGTGCGTCCTGCACGTAGTGGAACTGGCCATCATCGCGGCTGAAAACCGTGTCCAGTCGCTCGATCGCGCCTTCACGCTGCCACTGCTGCAGCTCGGCACCGAAATGGAAATCGTGGGCTGCGTTGCGTTCGCCGAACAGCAGCCAATTGCGTCTCGCACCGGCATCGATGCGGGCGCGCAGATGCGCGCGCAGGCCGGCGATGCCGGTGCCGTTGCCGATCAGGATCAGTGGTGCGTCATTGCCCGGCGGATGGAAGTTACTGTTGCTGCGCAGGCGCAGGTCAATGCTGTCGCCGATAGCGGTGTAGTCGCAGAGCCAGCCGCTGGCCAGGCCGGGTGTTCCGTCCGGGCGCAGTTGTCGACGCAGCATCAGTTGCAGGCTGCCTTCGCCCGACATTGAAGCAATGGAGTATTCGCGGTGCGGCAGTGGTTTGAGGCTGGCGGCCAATGCGTTGGCGTCGCGGCTGTCGGTGCTGTCAGGAAGATGGGACTGGGCGAGGGCGTCAACCAGCTTGCGGCCGTCAGCGAGCACGCTTGCAGCATCGAAACTGTTTGCCTGCAGCCACTTTGTCACCGCATCAGCAGACTGGCGTGGGCCGATCTCGGCAATATCACCGGCTTGCCAGGTCGGCAGCTTTCCATCCGCGGGCTGCAGCTGCAGGTGGAACACCTTGCCGCCCACGCTGTCGGGATTGAGCACTTCGCGCCTGCGTAGCAGCCATGATTGATAGGCCGGCGCGCTCCAGTCGGTGGTATTGGCCGCTTCGCCGCCAAGCTGGCTGAGCAGCTGCTGCCAATGGCGCAGTGCGTCGGCATCGGCGTTGTCTACTTCCACCGTATCGAACAGCGGTTGTGCGCCGTGCGTGCGCAGCCACTCATCGAGTTGATGGCCGAACGCGCAGTAGTGTTCATAGGTTTTGTCGCCCAGTGCCAGTACCGCGTATTGCAGCTGCGGCAGCTTCAGCGGCTGCGGCATCACCCGGCTGAGGAAGGCGAGTGCATGGTCGGGCGGATCGCCTTCGCCGGTGGTAGCAGCGATGAACAAGGCCTGGCGGCTGCTGCCGAGCAGGGCCGCATCGACCTGGTCGATTGCGCGCAGTTTGGTCTTGTGACCGGCGGCGCGCAGATGCGCGGCGGTGCGTTGTGCCAGCTGCTGGGCAAAGCCGGTCTGGCTGGACCAGACCACCAGAATCGGCGGCTCCTTGCTGTCGCCGCTATCGTCATCGCGCTGGCGGGTGCACCACCACAATGCGAAGCAGGCCGCCGCATAGATCGCCAACGCTGCCAATGCCATCCACCACTGCGGTGCCAACGGCGCGGCCGGCCACCAGCTCTCGCCCAGATGCAGGCGCAGCAGCAACAGCGCGATCAGCAGCAGGCCGAGGCCAACGGCGAGATTGCCGAGCAGGGAGCGGGTGGAGCGATTGGGGGTCATTGCGTGCTGGCGTCCAGGTAACGCTGGAAGGCGGGCGTCATGGTTTCGACCAGGCCATTGCTGCTGCGGGTGATGAAGCGTGCAGCCAAGTCATGGTCGTTGGCAAAGGCCAGGCCTTCATCGGCACCCATGACCGTGAGCGCAGTCGCCCAGGCATCGGCGAGCGTGGCGTCGCGCGCGATCACGGTGACTGCTGCAGCGGCACGGCTGACCGGCGCATGGCTGCGTGGGTCCAACGTGTGGCTATAGGAGACACCATCGCGTTCGAACTGGTGCCAACGGTCGCCGGAGGTGGCTACTGCCAGATCATCGAGTGCGAGCACGCGCGGTGGGTAGTCCGCGCCGGCATCTTCTTCGGGCGCGGATTCGACTAGTACGCGCCAGGGTTGGCCGTCGGGTTTCAAACCGTAGCCATGCAGTTCGCCGCCGACTTCGACCAAGGCAGCGCTGATGCCGATGCGGCGCAGCCAGCGACTGACCAGATCCACGCCGTAGCCTTTGGCGATGGCAGATAGATCCAGTTGCAGGCCGCCGGGTTGCAGCGCGCTTTGCATTTGTGGGTCCAGCTGCAGTTTGTTCCAGCCGCAGCGTACGGCGACCTCGGCCAGCTGAGTGGGATCGGGGACGCCTTGTGCGGCGGCATCTGCACCAAAGCCCCACAGTGCGACCAAGGGGCCGATAGTGGGATCGAAGGCGCCAGCGCTGCGCTCGGCGATGTCGCGCGCGGTGACCAGCACGTTCCAGAAATCATCGGGCAGTGCATGCCAGCTGTTGGCGGCGGCACGGTTGTAGCGGCTGATGTCCGAGTCGGCTTCCCAGGTGCTCATCTGCGCGACCACGCGGTCCAGTTCGGCCTGGATACCGGCGTGCAGCGGATGCAGGTCGCGGCTGCGCGAAGCTACCAGCTTGACGCTCCAGCTGGTGCCCATGGTGTGGCCGCCAAGGGCGGCGATGTCGGAGTTGGAGGACATCGGTATCAAAAAGCCGGCTGGGGCAGGTGTGTCTTCTCCCGTTTACGGGAGAAGGTGCCCCGAAGGGGCGGATGAGGGGAGCTTTTGCTTTTTCATGCCGTCAGCGAATTTCAGCAATGCGGCTCCGGCCTTGCCCTCACCCCAACCCCTCTCCCGCTCGCGGGAGAGGGGCTTTGAGCATTACTGCGGCAGCACTTCCAGCGTGCCTACGTAGCTCAGGCGGCGGACGCTGGCTTGCGGGATCGAGGTCTTGTTGTCCTCGGTGCCGGTTTCCAGCCAGTACATGCCAGCCTGCGGCCAGGTCACCGAGAACTCGCCGTTGGCGTCGGTGGTGACCTTGATCTCTTCCTGGGCGTTGCGGTAACGGGTGCCGCCGCGGGTGATCTCGACTTCCAGACCAGCGTGCGGCTTGCCGTCGACCAGCAGCTTGAACTTGGCCTGCTCACCGGCGAACAGATCGTTCGGGTGGCCCAGGGCAACCAGCTCCATGCCCTTGCCGGTCGGCTGCAGCGCGGTGTCGTTCGGCTTGCCGTTGGTGACGAAGGTTTCGATGCGGCCGGCGGTCTCGGAGACCTTCAGGTCCTTGGCGTCCTTCGGCACTTCGGTGGCGAAGGTGGCGGCGTTACCGCGCCAGCGCTTGGGCTTGCCATCTTCCTGCCAATTGGCCGACAGGCCGGCATTGACGGTGGCCAGGCGGTAGGTGCCCTGCTGGGTCAGCTCGACGTCGAACACGCTGCGGTACTTGCCGGTGGCTGCGTTCTGCGGCTGCACGGTGCTGCCGTCCGGTGCGGTGATCACCAGGTTGTCCAGGCGCAACGGCACGTGGTTGAAGTAGAACAGGTCGTTGGACACGGCCGCGTCCACGGTGATCCACGGGTTGGTGCCGGCAATCACGGTCTGCGAGGGCTGCAGCCAGGCCTTGTGGGCGGCGGCGGAGAACGGCAGTACGGCGGCGATGGTGGCAGCAAGCAGGAGGGAACGCTTCATCGGTTGGCTCCGTTGGTAATGGGGATCAGGGCTTGACGGCAAGGGTGACGGTGCCGAGTTCGGAGGTGCCTTGGGCACGGCCGTTCTGCGCGGCACGGGCCGGCCAGGTGAAGGGAATCTTGACCAGTTCGCGGCCACCGACTTCGCGTGCGGCTTCCACCACCAGCGAGTACTGGCCGGCGGGCAGGGCGCGCAGCTGCGGCTGGCGGTCGCTGAAGCTGAGCTGGTGCTTGCCGACCGGGCGGGTCGGGCCGGTCACGCCATCGACCGGCACCTGCAGGGTGCGGCCGCTCTTGCGCCACCACTGGCGCAGGTCCGGCAACCACTTGGTGCCATGGCCTTCGGCGGTGTCCTTGAGTTGGTACCAGACCGACAGGTTGGCGGCGACCTGCTGGTCGGCACCTTCGATCCACACCGCGACATACGGGCGGTGGTACTCGGCAACGTTGAGCTTGGGTACTTCGACGTTGACGTCGAGGCTGGCGGCGTAGGCAGCGGGAGCGGTGGCAATCAAACCGCTCAGGGCGATGGTCAGGGTGACGCGCATGGTGCGACTCCGGAGAGAAAGACGGTCAATGGATGAGGAGCAGGGCGATCAGCAGCGGAATCAGCAAACCCAGGCCGACCAGCGGCCAGGTCATGCGCCGCTGCCGCGCATGCAGATGCAACAGGAACAGGCCGGTGATGCAGAACACCAGGCAGGCCACCGCGAACACGTCGAGGAACCAGCCCCAGCCCGGGCCCGCATTGCGGCCCTTGTGCAGGTCATTGAAGTACGAGACCCAGCCGCGACGGGTTTTTTCAAACTCCACCGCACCGGTTTCGCGGTCGATGCTCAGCCAGGCATCACTGCCGGGGCCAGGCATGGACAGATAGATTTCTTCCGGCGACCACTCGGCCTCGCGGCTGCCGATGGACACTTCCAGACGATTGGACAACCAGTCGGCGACGCGCGCTGGCAGCGGCGCATTGCCGTCTTCGCGCTCACCCAGTGCCTTGAGCACGGGCGCTGGCAATTCCAGCTGTTGGTTCTGAACCTGTGGCTTGGCTTCGATCTTGGACGCGTGGTTCAAGGTGATGCCGGTGAGGGAGAACAACAGCATGCCGATCAGGCAGACAGCCGAGCTGATCCAGTGCCACTGATGCAGGGTGCGCAACCAGAAACCACGGCTGGCCTGTTGTTGCACGGTGGTGGCGGTGCTGCGGTCTGCGAACACGGGAATCGGGATTATTGAAGGATGACGATTAGAGCACTAATGAGAATGATTCGCAATTTGTGAAGATGCTTCGCCCCCTCCCTTTGCCGTAGGCAAGGGGAGGGGGCGAGGAGGGGTAGCTGTTGATCTGGCTGTTGCTCTGGTTCCTTGGCTTCAAGCCAGAAGCGAGATCAAAAGCTACCCCTCCCCAACCCTCCCCTTCACTGCGTGAAAGGGAGGGGGCGGTGCTGCTTGTGCTGGTAACGCTTCACTACGTTCGGCGTTGACACGGGGACGCAGAAGCTGAGAGCTACCCCTCCCCAACCCTCCCCTGTGCTGCGCACAAGGGAGGGAGCGCAGCGCTTAGAAGCTCAGGTTCACGCTCAGCCAGAAGCTACGTGCCTTGTCCTTGTTGTTGTAATCGTCCTCGAACAGCACTTCGTTGGTGGCGTCACCGTAGATGCCGCTGCCGTCCAGATCGTTGAACACGGTCTGGTAGGTGGTGAAGTCGCGGTCCAGCAGATTGTTGATGCGGGCGTTGATCTTCATCCACTGGGTGGCCTGGAACGAGGCACCGAGATGGAACACGGTGTAGTCCTTGTAGTACAGCTCCTGGCCGGTGATCGCACTGACACCGCGGTAGCGCTTGGAGCGTGCTTCGCTGGTCACGAACAGGTTGAAGCGATCGCTTACCTGCCAGTCGAAGGTGGCATTGGCCATGTGCTTGGCGCTCAGGCCAAGCGGACGGCCCTTGTCGGCACCGCTCTTCTGCTCGCTGTCGGTATAGGTGTAGTTGGCGCGCAGGCCGAAGCGGTCGCTGATTTCCCAGCGGCCGGCGACTTCCGCACCCTGGATCACCACTTCATCGATGTTCACCGTCTTGGTGCTGGTGGCGTAACCCAGATCGGCGTATTCGCCGGTGCTGGTGCAGGCCAGCGACAGGCCTGTGCCGCAGGGCTGGGTGGAGATCTTGTCGTCGAACTTGTTGTGGAACAGGGTGGCATTGAAGTTATGGCCATCCGGGTGCTGCCAATACACCGCCAGCTCGGTGCTGGTGCTGGTTTCCGGCTTCAGGTTCGGGTTGCCGAACATCGGCGAGGTGCCCTGGCCGCCAAAGCCGGTGACGCCGTCATACAGCTGGGTGGTCTTGGGGGTCTTAAAGCCGGTGCTGACACCGCCCTTGACCGTCCACTGCGGATTGACGGTGTACACGCCATACAGGCGTGGGCTCAGGTGGTCGCCGAATACTTCATGGTCGTCGAAGCGCAGGCCGTAGGTGATGGCCAGCGGCTCGATCACGGTCCAGGTGTCCTCGGCGAACAGCGAGTACATGTTGTGCTCCTGCTTGCGGCCCGGGTCACCGACTTCGGTACCGAACACGCCGTCGGTCAGCTCGCCGCGGATGATCTGGGTACCGAACACGGCGATGTGCTCACCGGCTGCCTGGAACGGCATGTCGATCTTGGCGTCGAAGGTGTACTGCGCACTTTCCAGCACGCGCTTGGGGCGCGGCAGGAAGGTGGAGCCGGCCAAAGCGCGGCGATCGGCCAGGCTCATGCCTGCATAAGGACCGGTGCCATCGACCATCTGCAGCAGGTGCTCGCGCTCGGCCACGGTGAATGGCATGGTGCGGCCTTCGTTGTTGGTAGCCACGTGTGCCAGCGAAACGAAGCTGTTGCCGAAGCCCCACTTGCCTTCGTGGGTCAGCGCCCAGGCGTCGCGGGTGAATTCCTGGGTGGGGCCGTAACCGGCGCGCGGGTTGGCGCGGCGCGACCAGGTGCCACCATTGTTGCGGCATGCGTTGGCATTGGCGCCGGCGGCGCCCAGACAGAAGTTGCCAGCGGTGAAGATGCTGCTGATGCTGTCAACGGTGCCGACCGGGTATTCCTCTTCGCCGTTGTCGTTGATCTTGATCGAGTTGTCGTATTCCTGGCGCGAGGTGTCGTAGTCCAGGGTGATGGTCTGCGCCTCGGTCGGGGTCCACGACAAGGTGATGCCGCCGGCCTTGTTGGTGTTGTCCACGGTCTTGCCGCCGGCACCAAAGCCCAGTGCTCGGTTGTGCTGGTTGCCGGCCGGGTCGGTCACCGAGGAGTACACGGGATTGGAGGCATCTCGGTCATACCAGCTGGCGCGCGCGCTGAGGTTGAGCTTGCCCGGCAGCAGCGGGCCAGTGACAAACAGGTCGGCGGTACGGTCATCGCCGAACTGGTCATCGGTCTCAAAGCTGCGCGCCAAGGTGGCCGAGCCGTGCCAGCTGTCCAGGGTGCGCTTGGTGATGACGTTGATCACGCCGCCCATCGCATCGGCGCCATACAGGGTGGAGGCGGGGCCGCGGATCACTTCGATGCGCTCGATCGCATCCAGCGGCGGGATGTGGTTGAATTGGTTGCCGCCGAAGTTGTTCGGGTAGATGTCGCCGTGGTTGTTCTGGCGGCGACCGTTGATCAGGATCAGGGTGTAGTCCGAGCCCATGCCGCGCATCGAGATGCTGCCCTGGCCGGTCTTGTCGCGGGTTTCGCCCACGTCCACGCCTTCCAGGTCACGCACGGCATCGAGCAGGGTGATGTACGGGCGCTTGGCCAGTTCTTCCTGGGTGATGACCGAGATGCTGGCCGGTGCATCGGTGATCTTCTGCTCGAAGCCGCTGGCGGTGACGACGACCTTGTCCAGCGTGGTCGGCGCATCGTTGGCATGGGCGCTGGCGCTGATGGCGCCGAGCACGGCGAGGCTGAGCAGGTGGCGGGAAACGGACACACGGTGACGCTGGCGCAGGGCCATGGGAATACCTCGATCAAGGAATGCAGGTTGCAGCCGTCATCACCGCAGGCGCTCACGCGTGCAGGGACGAGCTGGGAAGAAGAGAGGGGTGAAGCGGAAACGACTACGCGCGGAGCGTCAGCTCAACGGTGGCGCTTGCCCACGCTGTTGGCGCGGACTGGCCAGTGCATGGCCGATAACCGGCTCGGATGCAGGGAAGAC
Source organism: Stenotrophomonas sp. STEN030 (assembly GCF_056759995.1). Classification (NCBI taxonomy): domain Bacteria; kingdom Pseudomonadati; phylum Pseudomonadota; class Gammaproteobacteria; order Lysobacterales; family Lysobacteraceae; genus Stenotrophomonas; species Stenotrophomonas sp. STEN030. Next base: position 7,870 of record NZ_JBRREB010000042.1, read on the forward strand.
CGTGCGGATGGGGCTGAAGTCGTCCGCTGCAAACAGCAGCTGCTGGATGCTGGGCAGGGGCTGGACTGTGCGCGGTGCACGCAGCTGTACTACCCGGCGAAGCTTGGCCGGGCTTTCTTCTTCCAGGTGGCGTTCGCCGCCTTGACGTTCTTCAGCCGGCGCCGAAGCATGGCCGTTCTGGGCCAGACCGAGCCGAGAAAACTGGGTGCCGCTCTGGCATAAGGCAGCCAGCAGCGACAACAGCAACAGCATGCACAAAGCCAGCGGACGCAGGCTGACAGCGCCGGAAACGGCGTTGTTCTGTGCGTGCTGGCGCTGTGGTTGCTGCATTCGTATCCCCGGATTGCGGACGCGGCGACAGGGGCCGGCGTTCGCGGTGCGGCATTGTAGATACGATTCGTTAACTTTTGCAAATGAGAATTGATACCAACTTGACGTTTATCAAGTCCTTTTCGGCATGCGCTTCTCCAGGGGAGCTGCTGTAGCCCGGGTAAGGGCAGCGCCCCCCGGAGCGTGAATCTCCCGGACTTTCAGACTTTCGCCAACAGCCCCGGGTGCGCTGCGGTTACCCTCGCTACGGCTCTGTTCGCCCTTTCAGCTGAGTCCGGTGCTGTGCCGGCCCTGACCTTCAGGTCTCAGCCCATTGCCGCAGCAGGTTGTGATAGATCCCGGTCAGGCTGACCAAGGACGGGTGTTGCGGGCAATCCTGGGTCAGCTGCTGGATGGAGGTATCCATTTCCCACAGCAGGCGCCGGTGCGCATCGTCGCGGACCATGCTCTGCACCCAGAAGAACGAGGCCAAGCGCGCGCCGCGCGTTACCGGCTGCACCTTGTGCAGGCTGCTGGACGGATAGACCACCAGGTCACCGGCCGGCAGCTTCACTTCGTGTTCGCCGTAGGTGTCGCTGATGATCAGCTCGCCACCGTCGTAATCCTCGGGCTCGCACAGGAACAGGGTGCAGGAGATGTCCGAACGGATATGCGTGCGTTGTGCGCCGAGGCCGACGCTCATTACCGAGCCGTCGACATGGAAGCCGTACTCGCCACCGCCGGTGTAACGATTGAAGCGAGGCGGCAGGATGCGCAGCGGCAACGCCGCAGCGAAGAACAGGGGATTGCGTTCCAGCGCTGCCACTACATGCGAGCCTAGCTCTGCCTTCAGCGGTGAAGCATCGGGCAGCTGCAGGTTGCGTTTGACCTGCGCACCTTGATGGCCAACGGTCTCGCGGCCATCAGCCCAGTCGGCCGTTTCCAGTGCACGGCGGAAACCGGCGACTTCCTCGGCGCTGAGTACATTGGGTATGTGCAGCAACATGGCGGTCTTTCCGAAAAGGGCGCAGGGGAGTGTAAGCCCCTGCGCCCATCTGATCAGAAGCGGAAGTCCGCGCTGAACATGAAGGTACGCGGGGTACCCGGGGTGTAGCGGTAACCGCTCTTGTTGATCGCGGCGACGTACTGCTTGTCGAACAGGTTGTAGGCGTTCAAGCGCAGCACCAGGTTGTCGTTGACTGCATAGGACGCCACGGCGTCATACACGGTGTAGGACTTGACGAAGGCCGGCGTGCCCTTGGCACCGTCGGTGCCGCGAAGCATCTCGCCGGAGTAACGCACGCCGCCGCCGATGGTCAGGCCGAACGGGAACACGTAGCTGGTCCAACCGGTGAAGGCATCATCCGGAGTGTAGGTCAGGTTGTTGCTGCCATTGGCAGTCACCAGGCTGCCGGTGTCGACCTGGGTGTTCATGTGGGTATAACCAGCAGAGACCGACCAGTTGTCGGTGATCTTGCCGACGGTGGAGACTTCAATGCCTTCCACGGTCTTCTGGCCGTTCTGGAAGTAACCATCGGCGGCGCTGCCGGTGATCTCGTTGGTGACTTCGGTACGGAACAGGGCAACGTTCAATGCCAGTGCGTCATCCAGGAACGCCCACTTGGTGCCCACTTCGATGGTGCGGGCTTCCTGCGGATCCATGTTGATGTTGTTGACGTTGCCAGCGGTTTCGTTGAGCTGGAAGTTGTTGCCGCCCGGGGGCTGCTGCGAAATGGCGTAGTTCGCGTACACGCTGACGGCGTCGTTGGGCTTGTACAGCGCACCGACCTTCCAGTTGATCAAGGTGTCCGAATCATCGAACGACGGCATCGCGATCAGGGTGCCGACCGGGCGACCGGCGCAGTTGGCGGCGGTGCACAGCGCCGTGCTGCTGTACTCGGTCTTGTAGTGATCGGCACGCAGGCCAGCGGTCAGCATGAAGCTCTCGCTGAACTTCAGGGTGTCGAACACGTACAGCGAGGATGTGGTGGTCTTGCCGTCGGTGTGGACGCCGGTGCGGCGGGTGGTCAGGCCGGTTGCATTCCAGTCCGGGTTGTACAGGTTTGCCGGGCCCCAGCCAGCGCCAACGGTGCCGGCCTTGCCCCAAGACTTCTGCTGTTCCTGGGTGAACTCCACGCCGGTGCTGACGTTGTGCTGCACGCGGCCGGTGACGAAGTCGATGCGCAGGTTCAACTGATCGGTCAGGATCGTGTTTTCCTGATCCTTGTAGGTCAGGTTGCTGCGATTCATCGTGTAGGTGGACAGGTCATTGATGTCTGTCCACTTGATGTTGCCGGCCTGCTGGTTGGCAGCGGTACCGCCGGTGGACATGAATGCCGTCAGCAGATAGTCCTGTTCGGTCTTGCCCCAACGCGCGGTGTTGGTCAGCTTGAACGTGTCGGAGAAGTCATGTTCGAAGCGGAAGGTCGCCTGCTGCGAGGTCACGTCATCGTGGTCGTAGCGGGTGCCGTAGAAGTTTTCCGGGTTCACCGGATGGCCGGCCAGCTGCTCCAGGCCCGGCTGCGGGGTCCAGCCCGGCAGGCCGATGGTCGGCACGAAACCGTCGGGGATGTTGTCCTGCTTCAGGTACTGCAGGTTGAGGAAGTAGCGGGTGTCGGTACCCAGGCCGAAGCCGAACGACGGCGCAAAGCCCCAGCGCTTGTTGTTGACGTGGTCACGGCCGGCCACATCGCTGTCCTGCCACATGGCGTTCAGGCGCAACGCAGCAGTGGCGCCCAGGGTCTGGTTCCAGTCGGCGGTAGCGCGCTGCTGGCCATCGGTGCCGGCGGTGAGGCTGCCTGCGATCGCATCGCGCAGGTTGGCCTGCTTGCTGATCATGTTGATCGCGCCGGTGGGCGCGGTGCGGCCGATATCGGTACCGGCCGGGCCTTTCAGTACTTCGACCTGCTCGGTATTGAACACGTCGCGCGAGATCGAGCCCAGGTCGCGGATGCCGTCGACCAGGATGCTGCTGGAGCTGTCGAAGCCGCGCATGTAGACGGTATCACCGGTGCTGGTGTTGCCGTTCTCACCTGCATAGAAGGTGCCCACGCCGGCGCTGTTGCGCAGTGCTTCGGTCAGGGTGGTGGCACCCTGCTGATTGAACAGGTCGCTGGTGATCACCTGGATGGTCTGCGGGGTGTTCTGCAGGGTCTGGGTGTACTTGTTGGAGGCGGACTTCTCGGCCTTGAAGCCGTTCATTGCATGCACCTCGACCTGGTCCAGGGTCTTGGCTTCCTGGGCGCTGGCCAGGCCCGGCAGGGTTGCCAGGCTGAGGCCGGTGATCAGGCTGGCAGTGGTCGAGGCCAAGGCGCTGATACGTGGCGCGGTGCTGCTGTGCTTGCGGCTTTTGATATGGGTCATGGTGATGATCGGTAGTGAAAAGGGAGAAGTAAGACGACCGCCGCGGCCTGTTGGCGCGGAGGTAGGGGAACGGATAGGTGGGGCGAGCCATGCGGCACGGCGCAGGCCTGGAACGATGAGCAACAGAACGACGGAACGCAGAGCGCGTCCGTTTCAGCTGGTCAGGCGCGCGGCGGGGCGTGGCCGGGATTGAGCAGCAGATAGGGCGCCAACGGATAGCGTTGGGCGCGTTCAACCGCGTGCTGCAGCAGCGTGTCGCTGGCGGCAGTCACGAAGACGCGGCTGGGGGTAAACATAGCGAGCGGAACCGGGCTGGACAGCATTGCTGCCGGGCGCGGCCGGGTCAGGCGGGAGGACTCGCCGCCGGATTCGCTGATGGCGGCCATCTCCAGCGGCTGCTGCGGATGACCGGGTTCAGGCGAAACCAGTACCTGATCGAACGCTTCCATAGCCAGCGGCGCGATGACCACGGCCTTGGCCTGGAATGCCACGGCCCAGACCAACAACATGCCGAACACCAGCATCAACCAAGGCAGGCGCTGCCGCACGGTGGCGACAGTCAGCGTTTGAGCCTTGGTGGACGGGTAGGACATGGGGAAAAGCGCAGACCGTTAATTTCGCGTTATCGCGGCAGATGCGCATCTTATTGAGAATTGTTTGCGTTTGCAATGCCGATATGCTTGGTACAGCGAGGTCTTGCCAGGGTACAGGTGCAAGGCCGTTGCCCGGGAGGGATGACCGCTGAAGGCGGTGCCAGCTGAGTTGTCGCAGGAGCGCGGCCGGGTCTGGAAGCCCCGGGGCGTGTGGGCAAACGCAGGGGAGTCGCGGTGCGGACTCCCCGGATTCGGGGCGGGCGGTCGGCTGGCTCAGTCGCGGTCGTCGCGTGACCAGATGCCGCCGTGTTCGCGCTTGACCGGGAACTTGGGCACGGCCGTATAGGCCGGAGCGCACAGGGCGCGGCCGTCGCGGATGTCGAAGCGGGCACCGTGCAGGATGCACTCGATGCTGCCTTCGTCCGGGTCCAGGGTGCCGGAGGACAGCTCGAACTCCTCATGTGTGCACTGGTCTTCCAGCGCGTACAGCTCGCCGTCGAGGTTGAACACCACGATCGGTGAACCGGTGACTTCATCGAAGCCGGTCTTCAGTTCGCCCGGCAGCAGCTCTTCGCTGGCGCAGATGAAGGTCCAGGTCTCGCTCATGCGGTGGCCCCGAGCGGCTTTTCCAGGATCTCGAACTGTAGGTCATCGCGCTTGGGAATGCCGAAGCGTTCATCGCCATACGGGAACGGCTTCTTGATGCCGGTACGCACGTAGCCGCGGCGTTCGTAGAAGGCGATCAGTTCGTCGCGGCAGTCGATCACCGTCATCTGCATGCTCGGTAGCTGCCACTGTTCGGCCACATGCTGTTCCGCGCGCTGCATCAATTGCTTGCCGATGCCGCCGCCCTGGGCGTTCGGGCTGACCGAGAACATGCCGAAGTAGCCGTGGCCGTTCTCATCGGCGACATGGCAGCAGGCCTGCAGCTGGCCGTCCTGCTCGGCGAGCAGGATCACGCTGCGCGGGCGGTCGAGATCACCCTGGATACCGGCGGCGTCGATGCGCTGGCCATCAAGGATATCGGCTTCGGTGGTCCAGCCGACGCGGGAAGCATCGCCACGGTAGGCGGAGGTGACCAGATCGATCAGGGCCGGGATGTCGGCGGCGGTAGCATTGCGGAAAGTAAGTGCGTCCATGCTCACATTCTAGTCCCGGCGTCTGCAGCCGAACAGTTCAGCCGCTTCTGCCGGGGGCTGAAGCTACTGTCTGGTGGACTGGTCCAGGAACTCGCCAACGCGCTTCCACAACGCGGTGCGGTTGGCCGGGTCGACCACCCCATGGCCCTCCTCATCAAAATATAGTTCGACCGGTGGACGCCCGGCCAGGCGCAACATGCGTGAAATGCGCCGGCTGTGCTCGAAGTCCACGCGTTGGTCCTCCCTGCCATGGGCAAGCATCACCGGAATGGACAGCTCGGTATAGCGATAGAGTGGGGAGGTGTCGCGGATCGCAGCGGCATCCTCGTCCGGGTTGCCCATCATTTTCTCGGCCAACTGCCGTCCCTTCTCGCTGCGTGCAGTATCACTGGCGGTGAAGAACAACGCGCGGTCGCTGATGCCGGCGATGGAGACCGCACAACGGAAACGCTGCGGCCAGCGGACGGCAGAGACCAGCGCCGAGTAGCCACCATAACTGCTGCCGACCACGCACATCCGGGAGGCATCAAGCGGGTAGCTGGCCAGCGCAAGATTGATTGCCGCATCGATGTCGTCCTCGATGCGGGTGCCGTAGTTGCGGTGTCCTGCTTCACGGAAGGCGCGTCCATATCCTTCTGAGCCGCGGAAGTTGACGCGCAACACGGCATAGCCGCGGGAGGCGAGGAACTGCACTTCAGGATCGAAGTGCAGGCTGTCGGCAACCCCGATTGGGCCGCCATGGGGCAGAACTACCAGCGGGCGTGGTTGCTGCCCTGGCGGCAAGGTAAGGAATGCCTCTACGTCCAGGCCATCGCTGGATTTGAATTTCAGTACCTGGGTGGGCGCGAAAGTACGGTCCGCCAACCAGGGATAGGCTTGCGCCAGCAATGAGGCACGGCTCTGGCGCGTGTCCAGGTGGTACAGCTGAGACGGCGCGTCGGCACCGTCGACTTCCACGACCATGCTGCTGCCGTCGCGGCTGCGTCCGACCAGCTGCACGGCCTGGCCCGGGAAAGCGTTGCCCAGCTGCCTGCCAATGCGGGCATCGTTGTCCTGGAAATAATCCGAGAGCAATTGGCCATCACGATAGAACTCAACGCCAATGGGGTTGCGCTTGTCGTCGAAGATCGCCGCTTGCACGTCGGTGCCCTGCTGCGAATACAGGGTGCGCGTGATCGAGCGTGTGGCCACGTCATATTCAACAAGATCCCGCTGGCTGCGCTTCTCGTCGGTCAGCGCGTAGATCTTGCTGGCATCCGCGGAGATCGCGATCGGGTCGAAGTCGAGTTCGTCCGACAGCACCATGACATCGCGGAACCCATCTGCTTGGCGCTGTACCAGCACGTAGTCTTCGCCGCGCTGGACAATGCCCAGACGCAGCTCGCCGGCACCATCGGCAAACCACCAGGTGTCATCGTTGAGGCCTGTGTTCAGGCGGGTGCGCATCAGCGGGCGGAAGTCCTCGACGGCTACCTGGCTGGCGGCCTGGAGTGGGTGGACCATCAACCTGCCATCGCGCGCCCTGCTTGCGAACAGGATGTAGCCGGGCTTGCCGGGCAACAGATCCAATACCTTGCCTTCGCCAGGAACCATATAGCTGGCATAGCGCGGTTTGCCGTCGGCAGCGGTAGTGATATGCAGCACGGAGACCCGGTTCAAGCCGTTGGACAGGCGCACCGAGGTCAGCAGTGTTTCATCGTCGGCCCAGCGGAATGAGGCCAGCGGCATGTCGCTGCTTCCCAGCCGGGTCTGGATGCTGGACTTGAGGTCGATGATGTCCACCGCCCAATGCTTGTCGTCCTGGCGCACCTGCATGGCGAACAAGGTGCCTGCAGGGTTGAGGCTGGAGGCCAGTATCTGTGGGTCCTGCCAGTAGGGATCAATCGCGGGCTTGTCCTTGTCTTTGTCCGCTGCCGGCTTCTTGGTTGCCGCTGCGGTATCGACTTCGGCCGGGAAGGTCCTGGCTCCCGCCTGTTCTTTGTAGAAGGCCGGGAACGGGTCCGAGTAGTGACCGGCATAGGTGAAAGCAAAGCGTGCATACAGCGCAGGATGGGTGCGCTGCAGCCAGTCCATCGCTGCCAGGCTGCGGTTGGAGCGGTGAACGTCCGCACGCCACATCGAAGTGGGGCGGAACACCAGGTCGCCCGGATAAACAATGGTGCCGGCATCGACCTGGAACGCCAGCTCTTCTTCATCCTTCAGCAGGTAGCGGAAGCCATTGAAGGGCTGCAGCTCACGCCACACATAGCGCCCAGCGCTGGCGACATAAAGACGGTAGTTGTGGCCGGCCTGCAGGCGCGACATGACACCATCGCCCCAAACTTTGCCATCGCGATTCAGGCGAACCGAATCCAGCTCGATATTGGTGTCCACGGCGGCCAGAATCAGTGCCTCACCAGGTTTGAGCACGGGGATTTCGCCGGGTTTCACCGGATCAATAGCGGCCCAGCTGGCCGTGGGCCAGCACAGGCAGGCGAGTAGCAGCCAAAGGCCAGCTCGTGACAATGACAAGGTGCGTCCGTGCTTCATTCCAACCCCCCGTTTTCGGCTTGCAAGGCTGGCATGGCATGCAGCTGGAGACAAGTGTTGTCGGGAGGTCTGCTTGAGCCGGAGATGTGCTCCCTACCTGTCGGCAAAAGGGATGAAGAAGGTCTGTTTGCATGCCACTGGCGTGCGGCCTGATTGAAGGGATTGGGGAAAGGCAGAGCTTTGGGCGGTTGGATTTTCAGCTTCGCGGCTTGTGCCGTTCCTGCAAGCGCAAGGCCGGTTGTAGTGCCGAGCCATGCTCGGCAGAGGCATCACCGATGGCAAGGATGCAATGCAACGCACGCTCTACGAGCTTCGCGGCTTACGCCGCTCCCACAAATGCGGGCTTCGCGGGAGCCCTCAGCGCATGAAGAACTCCACCGGGAACGACAGCTCCAGCGGTGCTTTGCGTGCTTCCGGCACCGCGGGCAACGGCGTGGCGCGGCGGAAGGTATCCAGTGCGGCCTGGTCGAGCATGGCCGAGCCGGAAGTCTGTTCCAAGGCCAGGGACAGCACCGAGCCATCGCGGGCCAAGCTGACGCGGATGTGGGCGACGCCTTGTTCGCGGCGCGCGCGGGCGGCATTCGGATAGCGCCGATGGCGCTCCAGCTTGGCCATGACCCGGCCTTCCCAGCTGTCCTTGCCGGGGTTTGCTGCGCTCGGCCCGGGCGGTAGCGGCGGGGTCAGCGGGGCGGCGGCGATCGATGCTTCCTGTTGTTGCGGGGCCAGCGCCTGCTGCACCGGTTGTGGTGGCGCGGGCGGTGGAACTACCCAGTTGGCGTTGGCACGCGGTGGCGAGGGCGGCAGCGGGCGCGGCGGTTCCGGCTTCTGTTTCTCCGCCGAGGCCGCAGCGGAAGGTGCTGGCGCGACGATTTCTTCCAGCGGCTGCTCCGGTGCGCGCGGTGGCAGCATCACCAGTTGCGTGCGTTCGGCCGGCTCCATGAAAGGGGGATCGATTGATGGCGCGCGACTCCACAGCAGCAGCGCGAACAGACCGATGTGCAGCAACACGGTGACGGTTGCAGCGATCGAGCGGATACCGCGCTCTTCCGATTCCGGGGACGGGACGTCGGCCACGCCACGCGGCAGCGGCCGGGTCAGCAGATACAGCGCACAGCCCCCCATGCCGACCGCAACCGCCAGCCACAGCAGCAGCGATGGATGCGCGAAGTACCAGAACATCACAAAGCCCAGTGCCATGCCACCGCAGGCAAAGGCTTTGGCGCGCTTGGACATCGCGCCCTGCTCGCGCCACAGCCGCAAAGGCGGGCCGAATTGCGGGTGCTGCAGCAACCAGCGCTCGAAGCGCGGCGAAGAGCGGCCAAAACATGCTGCGGCCAGGATCATGAAAATGGTGGTGGGCATCACCGGCAGCAATGCGCCGATGATGCCCAGTGCCACCATCAACATGCCCAGCAACAGATAGCCCACGCGCACGGCGCGGTTGCGCCGTGGCGGGGTTGGTGCGGTGCTCAGCGTTGCCTCCATCTCAGTCGGCAAAGCCCTGCTCGACATAGCCATGCACGCGCTGGAACGCGGCAGTGGCACCAGCCACCAGACGTTGTTCCTGCTCGGCATCCAGGGCATTGCCATCCAGCGCCTCGGTGAAACGCCGCCAATGACGCGCGCGCCCGTCCGGGTGGCCGGCCAGGTGGCGCGCGCCGTGATCGGCATCCAGGCCGATCTTCGCAGCCAGCTTGAACAGGATGGCTGCGCCGAGGTTGGAGCCTTCGACCACGTACAGCCAACCCAGTGCGGTGGCCGGGTCGATATCGCTGCTCAAGGCTGAATGATCATCGGCAGGCAGGGCTTCACCCAGATCCAGCAGGTCCTGCTGCAGTTCCTGCAGGCGCTGGCGCTCGGCCAGATCCGGTAACAGGCCCTGCAACGCTGGCAGCGAGTACAGCACCGCGAGGTCACGATGGAAGCGGTACTGCACGCGCAGGAAGCGCCGGTAGTTGTCCAGCGAGGCGAACGGTTCGCCGCGCATGATGCGTTGGTCCAGCCGCTCGTGGGTGCCATGGGTGGCGGCCTTCAAGCGTTGGCTGCGGCTGATTTCCAGCAGCATTGGGGAAGCGGACATATGCTGTTCCTCAGAAATTGACGGTGAAGCCCATGCGCACGGTGCGACCCGGTGAGGGCATCAGGCCCAGCGTCATCGCGTCCATGTAGTAACGGTCAGTAAGGTTGTCCACACTCAGGTCGAGCGCGACGTGGTCGTTGATTCGGTAGTTGGCGAACACGTTGACCAGCACGTAGGAGCCCCAATCCACCACCGGAATGATGCTGCTGGCACGTGGCAGGGTCGGGCGGTTGCCGGTGTAGCTGACCCGGCTGCCGGCGGTCAGTCGCTGGTCCAGCTGATGCGTGCCCAGCGTCAATGCACCGGAGGCACGCGGCGGGACGTGGTTGCTGGCATAGCTGTCGGTGACGCCGCCCGGATAGCAGGCCGGTGACTTGGTCGGATAGGCACGGTCGCTGTGGCAGAAGTTGGTGTGGGTGTAATAACTGCCAGACAGTTCACTGAAGAAGCGCGGCGTGCGGTACTCGGCGGTGATCTCGTAGCCCTTGAAGTCGGCGTTGTCGATATTTTCGATCACCGGTGCCGATACCCAGCCCTGCAATTGCACGGTGGTCCGTGTCAGGTAATCCTTCACGTGGTTGTCGAAGTACGCCAGCTTCAGGCGTGCCTGGTCGCCTTCGGTGAACAGACCATCGCGCAGCAGATTGATGCCGTACTCGCGGTTCTTGGCGTGCTCAGGGCGCAGGTCCATCGCAAACATGCTGGGAACCGGGCCGGAGCTGGTCTCGAACAGACCGGGCATGCGCAGTGCTTCGGCATAGCGGGCGTAAACCTGCACGCCCTCGAGCGGGGTGAAGGTGATCGCCGCGATCGGCGTATTGCCGCTGGCCTTGCCCTGCAGATGCACGTCGGTATAAGTGATGGGGCGGGTCTGTGACGGCACCCGGGTGACCTCGCGGTCGTAGCTTTTGTAGCGGGTGTGGCGCACCGCGGCGTCGAGCTTCAACCAATCGGTCGGCACCCATTCGGCGCTGGCGAACAGGCTGCTCTCCTCGCGCTTGGCATTGTTGCTGCTGAAGCTCTGCTTGGCGCTGATCGGATGCACGTCTTCCTTGCCGTGGGTGAAGCCGTATTGCAGGGCGACGTCGCCCCAGGCGGTGATGAAACGCGAGGTATTGGTGGCGTCGACGCCCCAACGCTCGGCCTGGCGATAGGTGGTCTCGATATAGGTGTACTCGGGTGGCAGCGTCGGGAACGAGTAGACGTTACGGATGGTGTTGTCCAGGGCGGTCCGCCAGGCATTGGCCTTGAAGTCGATCAACTCGTTGGCCGGCTGCCAGCGGTAGCGCGCGGTCCAGGTGTCGGCATCGACGTCGCTGAGCGCGGATTGCAGTGCGCCTTCACCGCGCAGGATGGCCGACGGCATCAGCTCGCCGTAGCGGCTCTGGTATTTCATGCGGCCCACTTCCAGCGCCTGGTCGGGGCTGGGCTTCCAGGTCGCCTTGAACAGCCAGGATTGGTTGTCCACCGAGGTGTTGAGCACTTCTTCGCCGGCACGGAAACGGTTGAGGCCGCTGAAGCTGATGTTGGTGTAATCAGTCCACCAGCCGAAGATGTTGGTCACGCGCTCGTTGCTGAAGATCGGCTGCGGGGCGTCCGGACCGCCTTCGCCGGCGAAGTAGTTGCCGGTCTTGCGGCGTGCGAATACACCTACCACTTCAAAGTGCTCCCAGCGTTTGGCGGCGGCAACGCTGCCGCTGCCGCCGGTCGGCTTGCCGGTGGAGGGGCGGTCCATGCCGGTGTCGTCGGCAAATTCGGTGGGCAGGGGCTTGGGTGTGCAGATTTCACCACCACCGCAGTCGGTGACGAAGCGACCACCATTGCGCAGGCCGCCGGTGGTGAAGGCCGGTGGCGGTGAAGTGGAGTTGTCGCTGAAGCTGCCTTTCAGGCGGATGCCCCAGTCCTTGTCGCCGGTGATGATGTCCTCGGCATTCAAGGTGCGCATGCTGACCACGCCACCGATCGCGCCGACGCCTTCGGCACCGCCGGTCGGGCCTTTCTGGATGTCGATGCCGCCAATCATGTCCGGGTCGATGTAGCTGCGCCCGGCCACGCCGGCATAGCCGCGGTAAACGGTGACCTGCTGCTGGCTGCCGTCGATCAGCACCGGCACGCGGTTGAAGCCCTGCATGCCGCGGATGTTCAGGTCCAGCGCGCCGGAGTTGCGGTTGTCGCCGTTGATGACGCCGGCCACGCCCTTGAAGATGTCGCCAGCCTGGGTGCCGCGCGAACGCTCGATCTGCTGCAGCGACAAATGCGCACCGGACTGCGCGGAGGTGTAAGGCGTGTCGGCCGGGTTGCGGCTGTCATCGCCCAGCTGGGTTCGGTTTCCCTGGTCACCCTGCACCCGCAGCGTGCCGATGCGTTCCACGCCGTTGGCCGGCGCGCGCTGTACGGTCAGCGCGCCGCTGGCGGTGGTGGCCAGCTGCAGGCCGCTGCCCTGCAGCGCCTGTGCAGCGGCCTGTTCGACCGAGTACTGGCCATTCACGGCCTTGGCCTGCTTGCCCTGCAGCAGTGCCGGGTCCACCGACAAGGTGCGGCCGGCGCTGGCGGCGATGCGGTTGAGGCTGGCGCCTAGCGGGCCGGCGGCGATCTGGTAGTCGAGCACTGCCGCATCAGCGGCTGTGGTTTGCGCGTGGGCCAGCGGAACGGCGCAGGCCAGCGACAAGGCCAGGGCAAGGCAGGAAGGGCGAAGCAGGGGGGAGGCGGACATCGATACGGCTTCCGAAAGAGGGTTTCGGATAGGGATGTGTATCGAGGGCGAAAAACCGGACACGCTCACGCTATTTTTTTTCGATCAGAGTGACCGGGCCGTAGGAGCGGATCAGCAAGGGCAGGGTTTCGGCCAGCGCGGCCAAGGTGCGGTCACTGTCATCCAGCCCGAATACGCCCTGCACGCGCAGTGCCGCCGCCTCCGGCGACACCCGCAGGAAACCACTGCGGTAGGAGCGCAGACGCTCCACCAGTTCCAGCAGAGGCGCGTTGTCCAGGCTGACCCTGCCGTGCAGCCAGTCGGTCAGCTGCAGTGGATTGCTGCCGAGTGCGGTGATGCCGCTGGCATCGATGCGTGCGCCTTCCCCGGCGAGCAGGCGCTGGCTGTGGCCGTGCTGGTCTTCGATCAGTACGTGATCGCTGAGTACCGCAACCTGGGTGGATGCCTCGTAGCGCTCGACCATGAGCTTGCCGCGAAGCAGGCTGAGCTTGGTGTGCAGGCTGTGCAGCAGCAAAGGGCGAGGATCGGCGGCGATGTCCAGCAGTGCCCGCCCGCGCCGCAGCCACAGTTGGCGCTGGTTGGCAGCGAAATCCAGATCCATCGCGCTGCGTGCGTCGAGGGTGAGGGTGCTGCCGTCATCCAGTGCAAAGCGGCTGCGCTGCCCGGTGGCGGTGCGCAGGTCAGCGCTGAGTTCGCGCAGCGGGAACTCGCGGTCGGCCAGCAGCGCTGCACCGCCAGCGGTGAGTGCGAAGGCGGCCAAGGAGCGTAGCGCGACGCGCCGCGAAGGGCGGAGCAGCAGTTCGCGCGCCTGTTGATCCTGGCCCGGATGGCGCTGGGCAACCTCGCGCAGGCGCTGGAAGCGCCCCTGGATTTCCTGCAGCTGCTGCCAGGCTTGGCGGTGCTCGGCCGAGGCGTCCAGCCAACGTTGGAGTTGCTGCTCACTGTCGGCATCGGCGCTGCCGGACTGCAGCAGCACCATCCAGTCGATGGCGGCTTGCATCGCCGCTTGCTCGCTCATCGGCCCAGGTCCGTGTGCTGCAGATCCTGCAGGCAGCAGGTCCAGGCTTGGCGCAGATAGCGGCCTACCGTACGCACCGATACGCCGAGCTGCCGCGCGATCTGCTCGTGGCCCATGTCATCGAGCTGGCTGTAGAGGAAGGCGGCGCGTGCCGGTGCTGGCAGCGATTGCATGCTGCGGTCGACCAGCAGCACCGTCTCCAGCAGCAACGCCCGCTCTTCGGGGGAAGGCGAGAACGCCTCGGGGCTGTGTCGCAGTTGTTCCAGCCAGGCTTGTTCCAGATCACGGCGCCGGCGCAGATGGAACAGCAGGCGCTTGGCGATGGTGGTCAGGAACGCGCGCGGCTCATCGATGCTGGTCAGCGGCGTGCGCGAAGCTGCGACCTGGCTGAAGGTCTCGGCGGTGAGGTCTTCTGCATCCCAGCGGCAGCGAACCTGCCTGCACAGCCGTGCCAGCAACCAGCGGTGATGGTCGCGGAACAAGGTGGCAAGAAGGGAGGACGACGCGGGGTTCATCGTTTGTGCAAATGCGAATTGTTCGCATTATTGCATGTGTGAGCAGTGCTGTGCAGCGGTGATTTTCTGCTGGGTTGCGGGAGCGGCGTAAGCCGCGAAGCTGACAAATTGTCAGATTGCGGTATCAACGAGAGCTGCAGCCACGCCTGCTTCGCGGCTTACGCCGCTCCCACAATCATTCCGCCACTCAGTGTTGCGTCGTAGCCCCTCTCCCGTTTACGGGAGAGGGGTTGGGGTGAGGGCGCTTCTGCTGTTGGGATTTTGATCCGAGGTGTTATCGGCTTCACGGCTTACGCCGTTCCCACAAACACAAAGCCGCAGCTCAACCCAGCAGGGTGCGCACTTTCTTCAACGCCGTCATGAAGGATTCGATCTCTTCATGCGTGTTGTAGAACGCCAGCGAGGCGCGGCAGGTGGCCGCTACGCCGTAGTACTGCAGCAGCGGGTGTGCGCAGTGCTGGCCGGAGCGCACGGCAACGCCTTGCAGGTCGAGCAGGGTCGCCAGGTCGTGCGCATGCGCGCCTTCGATCTGGAACGACACCACCGCAGCCTTGTTCGGGGCGGTGCCGAAGATGCGCAGGCCTTCAACACGCTGCAGTTCTTCGGTGAAGTGAGCCAGCAGTTCCTGTTCGCGGGCTTCGATATGTTCGCGACCCAGCGCCTCCAGGTAATCCACCGCCACACCCAGACCGATGAAACCGGCGATGTTTGGGGTGCCGGCTTCGAATTTGTGCGGGGCATCGTTGAACACGGTGCCGTCGAAGCTGACTTCCTTGATCATCTCGCCACCGCCGAGGAACGGCGGCATGTCCTGCAGGTGCTCACGGCGAGCCCACAGCGCGCCGGTGCCGGTCGGGCCGCACATCTTGTGGCCGGTAACGGCATAGAAGTCGCAGCCGATCGCTGCCACGTCCACGCTAAGGTGCGGCGCGGCCTGCGAGCCGTCGATCACGGTGACGATGCCGCGCTTGCGGGCTTCGCGGCAGATCTCGCGCACCGGGTTGATCGTGCCTAGTACGTTGGATACATGGGTCAGCGCCAGCAGTTTCACTTCCGGGGTCATCGCTGCATGCAGCGCGTCCAGATCGAGGCTGCCATCGGGGCTGATCTCGGCCACGCGGATGCTGGCGCCGGTACGCTCGGCGACCAGCTGCCACGGCACGATGTTGGCGTGGTGCTCCATGCGCGATACCAGGATCACATCGCCAGCCTTCAAACGCGGCAATGCCCACGAGTACGCGACCAGATTGATCGCAAAGGTGGTGCCGCTGCACAACACCAGCTCATCGCTGCGCACGTTGAGGAAGCGTGCCAGCTTGGTGCGTGCGCCTTCGTAGGCGTCGGTGGCTTCGGTGCCAAGCGCGTGCACAGCACGGCTGACGTTGGCGTTGTAACGGCGGTAGAACTCGTCCACCGCGCCGATCACCGACAGCGGCTTCTGCGCGGTGTTGGCATTGTCGAAATACACCAGCGGCTTGCCGTTGACTTCGCGCATCAGCAGCGGGAAGTCGGCGCGCACGCGCTCCCAGTCGGGGGCGGTGGCCGGGTGGTGGATCGGACGCGGGGAACTGAGATTCATGCCATGCCTGCCTGTTGCAGTGCCTGGTCCAAGTGGCGGGCCAGCTTTTCGGTGAGGACGCCTTCCACGGCTGCCAGCGGTTCGTGGCAGAACGCCGCGCTGAGCATGGCGCGCGCCTGTTCGGCTGGCACGCCGCGCGTGCGCAGGTAGAACAGCGCATTGGCGTCGAGCTGGCCAACGGTAGCGCCGTGCGCTGCCTTGACCTCGTCGGCATCGATCACCAGCGTCGGCTGGGTGTCGATCTCGGCATCGGCCGACAGCAGCAGGTTCTTGTTGGACAGGTTGGCGTCGGTGCCATCGGCGCCCTCGCGGATACCGATGCCGCCATGGAAGACCACGCGGCTGCGGTTCGCGGCAACGCCGCGCCAGACCAGTTCGGCGCTGGTGTTCTTGGCGATGTGCTCGATGCCCAGACGGGTATCGATATGGCGACGACCGGTACCCAGCAGCACGCCATTGGCGGTCAGCTTGGCGTTGTCACCCTCCAGACGCACGTTGAGCTCATGACGGCTCAATGCAGCACCCAGTTCCAGGTCGATGCGGCGGTACTGCGCATCGCGCGCCAGCACCGCATCGGTGCGCAGCAGCGAGGTGGCACGTGCACTGTCGGCCTGTACGCGGGCATGTGACAGCACCGCATCCTGGGCGACGTGGACGTGCACCAGAGTGTTGTCCAGGTGCGCGCTGTCGCCAGCCTGCAGGTGATGCTCGACCAGACCGAACACGGCGCCACGGCGCAGCTCGATCAGGTGGCGGTGATGCCAGGCGTGATCGCTGGAATCAGCGGCGCTGATGAACACCAGATGTAGCGGCGTTTCGCTGATGATGCCGTCGGCGACCTGTACAAGCACGCCCTCATCGGCGAGTGCGGCATTGAGTTGGGCGAACACCTCATCGGCGCGCTCGAAGCGACGGCCGAGGAAACGCAGTGCCTCGGGCTCTTCGGCCTGCACGGCAGACAGCGTACGCACCTGCACGCCTGCATCCAGCGACGACAGATCGCTCAACGCAGCGCTATGTCGACCATTGACGAAGACCAGGCGCGGCGACGGGATGTCAGCCAGCAGCGCGGTATCGATGTCCGGGGCCTGCAGCGGTGCAGCGGTGAAGCTGCGGCGCTCAAGCTGGCGCAGCGAGGTGTACTTCCAGGCCTCGTTGCGGGCGGCGGGCAGGCCGGTCTTGAGCGCGGCCTCAAGAATCGACTCCCGTTCGGCGATTTTCGTTGAATCCCCGCACATGGATGTGCGGGCTGTTGCGAAGGATTCGCGCAACGACTCCAGAAGAGCGCTCATTACTTGGCCGCCTCGCGGACCACGCGGTCCTTCAGGAAGTCATAACCGTGCGCTTCCAGCTCCAGCGCCAGTTCCGGGCCACCGGTCTTGACGATGCGGCCGTCGGCCAGCACATGCACCACGTCCGGCTTGATGTAGTCGAGCAGACGCTGGTAATGGGTGATGACCAGGAACGAACGCTCCGGCGAACGCAGCGCGTTGACGCCATCGGCGACGCTCTTCAGTGCATCGATGTCCAGGCCGGAGTCGGTTTCGTCCAGGATCGCCAGCTTCGGCTCGAGCACGGCCAGCTGGAAGATCTCGTTGCGCTTCTTCTCACCACCGGAGAAGCCTTCGTTGACGCCACGGTGCAGCAACTCGTCTTTCAGGTGCAGCACGGCCAGCTTCTGCCGGACCAGCTTGAGGAACTGCATCGAGTCCAGTTCTTCTTCGCCGCGTGCCTTGCGCTGTGCATTGAGTGCGGCACGCAGGAAGTAGGTGTTGTTGACGCCGGGGATTTCCACCGGGTACTGGAAGGCCAGGAACAGGCCGGCAGCGGCGCGTTCTTCCGGGGCCAGTTCCAGCAGGTCGCCATCTTCGAACTGCACGCTGCCAGCGGTGACGTCATAGCCGTCGCGGCCGGACAGGACATTGCCGAGGGTGGACTTGCCGGCGCCGTTCGGGCCCATGATGGCGTGCACTTCGCCCGGCTTCACTTGCAGCGACAGACCCTTGAGGATTTCCTTGTCGCCGATGCTTGCGTGGAGGTTTTCGATCTTCAGCATGAGGGTGCGTTCTTCAATATGTGGGGTGCGGGGCGATCAGAGCTCGCCTTCGGCGCGATCGAGGAAGGTGGCGCGCAGCCACTGGGTGCGCTTGCGGGTCAGTTCAGCCTTGTTGGCCGAATACAGCATCGGGTACATCGAGCCGTACAGGACACGCGGGTTCTCGTCCTTGCCAACCGGGTAGCGCGCTTCGATGTCCGCATCGCGCAGTGGGATCCACAGGCGCTGGGCGGCGCGCAGCTTGTCGATGGCGACCTGCTGGCCCTGCAGCTTCTGCATCACCTGCCGGTACACGGCGTTGAGCTCGGCGTCGGCGGCGGTGGCTTCCGCCGCCGCACACTCGTTGATATCCAGCTGGGTGCGGGCATCGTCGCAGGCCTTGCCCGGTGACGCGGCAGAGGCTGCGAACGGCAGCACGGCCAGCAGGAGCAGCGGCAGGCGGCTCATCCGACCGATCCTTCCAGCGATACTTCCAGCAGCTTCTTGGCTTCCACCGCGAACTCCATCGGCAGTTCCTTGAATACCTGCTTGCAGAAGCCGTCGACGATCATCGACACCGCGTTTTCCTGGTCGATGCCGCGGGCGCGGCAATAGAACAGCTGGTCGTCGGAAATCTTGGAGGTGGTGGCCTCGTGTTCGACGGTGGCGCTGGGGTTCTTCACCTCGATGTAGGGGAAGGTGTGGGCGCCACATTTCTTGCCGATCAGCAGCGAGTCGCACTGGGTGTAGTTGCGCGCGCCTTCGGCGCCGCGATCCACGCGGACCAGCCCGCGATAGGTGTTCTGGCCACGCCCGGCGCTGATGCCCTTGGAGATGATCTTGCTCTTGGTGCGCTTGCCGATGTGGATCATCTTGGTGCCGGTATCGGCCTGCTGACGATGATGGGTCAACGCCACCGAGTGGAATTCACCCACCGAGTCGTCGCCCAGCAGCACGCAGGACGGGTACTTCCAGGTGATGGCCGAGCCTGTTTCCACCTGGGTCCAGGTCACCTTGGCACGTGCACCACGGCATTCGGCACGCTTGGTGACGAAGTTGTAGATGCCGCCGACGCCGTTCTCATCGCCCGGGTACCAGTTCTGCACGGTCGAATATTTGATCTCGGCATCTTCCAGCGCCACCAGCTCAACCACCGCGGCGTGCAGCTGGTTCTCATCACGCATCGGCGCGGTGCAGCCTTCCAGATACGAGACGTATGCCTTGTCTTCGCAGATGATCAGGGTGCGCTCGAACTGCCCGGTATTGCTGGCATTGATGCGGAAATAGGTGCTCAGCTCCATCGGGCTGCGCACGCCGGCCGGCACGAACACGAAGCTGCCGTCGGAGAACACCGCCGAGTTGAGCGCGGCGAAATAGTTGTCGCCAACCGGCACTACCGAGCCCAGGTACTTGCGTACCAGTTCCGGGTATTCGCGGATGGCTTCGGAGATGGAGCAGAAGATCACGCCCTTGTCGGCCAGTTCTTTGCGGAAAGTAGTACCGACCGAGACCGAATCGAATACCGCATCCACCGCTACGCCGGCCAGCTTCGCCCGCTCATGCAACGGCACGCCGAGCTTTTCGTAGGTGTCCAGCAGTTCCTTGGGCACTTCGTCCAGCGACTGGTACTTCGGGCCCTTGGGCGCGGAGAAGTAGCTCAGCGCCTGCAGGTCGATCGGCGCGATCTCGAGCTTTGCCCAGTCCGGCTGGCGCATGGTCAGGAAGTGGCGGTAAGCGTCCAGGCGCCACTGCGTCATCCACTCGGGCTCTTCCTTCTTGGCCGAGAGCGCACGGATGACGTCCTCGTCCAGGCCGGGGGGGAACGATTCGGATTCGATCAGCGTGACGAAGCCTGCGTCGTA
Source organism: Stenotrophomonas sp. STEN030 (assembly GCF_056759995.1). Classification (NCBI taxonomy): domain Bacteria; kingdom Pseudomonadati; phylum Pseudomonadota; class Gammaproteobacteria; order Lysobacterales; family Lysobacteraceae; genus Stenotrophomonas; species Stenotrophomonas sp. STEN030. The sequence goes on from NZ_JBRREB010000042.1 coordinate 27,605, forward strand.
TTTACGACCCAGCTGCTCATGGATTTCACGGTTCGGGCTGTCGACGGTGTCGACCGGTTCGATGATTTCGGTGGCCATTAGGGCTGCCTACGGTTGTTCAGGAGACGACGTCGGCGCTGATGCGTCGACGGTCGGCAAGCGGTAAGGGGTGCAGCATCTGCGCGAGGGTGACGCCGCGCAGGGCATCGGAAACCACGTCATTGATAAGCCGCCAGTTGGAGCGCACACCGCACTGCCCGGCAAGGCCGCACTGGCTTTGTTCCTGGCTGCACTCGGTGATGGCCAAGGGGCCTTCCATCGCTTCCAGGATCTCGATCAGGGTGATCTCGGAGGCCGGGCGGGTCAGCCGGTAACCGCCGTGCACGCCACGCAGGCCTTCCACCAGACCAGCTTGGGCCAGCGGCTTGAGCAGCTTGCTGACGGTGGGCGGCTCCAATCCGGCGGCTTCAGCCAGATCGGTCGCGCTCAACACTTCGGCTGGTCGTGCGGCTAGCACGGTCAGGACGACGGTGGCGTAATCGGTGAGCTTGGTGACGCGGAGCATTGCGGGGGCGGGGAATCAATGTGGACCAAAATTGTACGCTTTCTCGTCGGGAGGGCCAAGTTTTGCTGTTCAGGTGGTGAAACCCCAGTCAATCGTGGGCTGCAGCTGGTCCCTCTCTCCTCGCGGGAGGGGATGCCGAAGGCGGGAGCGGGGGGCGGGGCAGCCGCTGGCTCAGATACCCTTGGACTGCATTGAGTTTGGTCCGCAGCCGTTATCGGCTTCGCGGCTGACGCCGCTCCTACAAGGAACGGGTGTCCGCAGCGGCGTGCGCTGGGTGTCTGGCTTTTGCCGGATACCAATCCCCGCTTGGGTTGTCCTTCCCGATGGGCGAGAATCACCGCCTCACTCAAGTCCCGGCCATGTACATGCCCAAGAAGATCCAGGCGCGCAAATCCTCCATCCACGGCAACGGCGTGTTCGCCGTGGCCGCAATCAAGAAGGGCGAGCGTGTCATCGAATACAAGGGCAAGCGCCGTACCCATGCCGAAGTGGACGCAGACGATGCGGGTGATGTGGAAACCGGACACACCTTCCTGTTCACCCTGAATGACGATTACGTCATCGATGCCAACTACAAGGGCAACGATGCACGCTGGATCAACCACAGCTGCGATCCGAGCTGCGAGGCGATGATCGAAGAGGCCGAAGGCGACGACCGTACCGCCGACAAGGTGTTCATCGAAGCCATCCGCGATATCAAGGCCGGCGAAGAGCTGACCTACAACTACGGCATCACCTTGGCCGAGCGTCACACGCCGCGCCTGAAGAAGATCTGGGAATGCCGTTGCGGCTCGCCCAAGTGCACCGGCACGATGCTGCAGCCGAAGCGCTGAGCGGGCGTACACAGGAAATGCAGGGTTGATCTCCGGCAACCGGATCATCTTCACGCTGCGCTGGTGGTTCTCAGCAGTTGCTTGAGCTCCGCCTGGACTCCTTGGAAATGGGGGGAGCTGAATCGACGGCTCCCTCCATCTCCTTGTTGAACACCTGTTCGGCGCAGGCCGGAGCTAGCAGTTGAACAGGCGGCCGTAGCGAGGCGCGTCCAGTTTTCTGCCGGCCGCTTTGGCCGAGGCCCACAGTAGCACCTGGTTTGCAGTCAATAGCGTGCTCTGCGTGTGGGACTCAACCGCCTGGATTATGCCGACGGCACGTTGTCCATTCCCCGCAATGAATACAACGTCAGGAGAACTGCGTTCGATCACCTTGCACACCCATGCATACATGTTCTCCTGCGTGATGTGTTTTTGTCCGCTGGTGATTCCCGCGGGAGCGTGATGGACAACGCTGAGGCCAGCAGCCTCGAAGTAGCTGCGGCTCAAGCCATCGAGGGCGGAGTCGAACCAGGGGGGATTCACAATAGCCAGTCGTTTTGCTCGCAAAACCTTGGCCGCCAGTTGTACAGCGTTGCAGGTGGATACCATCGGGATGCTGGGCACGCGCAGTTGCAGGCGTCGCAGCAACGCACGTTCTCCAGCGGGTCCATGTTTGTAGGCGGAACTGGTGAAGGCCAAGGCAATGGCGTCCAGTGGCGACTGACCCAGGTCCTCTACAAGCGCGTCAAGTACAGGGGGCTGGGTGAAGGATTCAACCGGCCCATGCGGAATCTTCGGGTCCATTTCGCCCCTGTTTCGCATTGCTGAGAACCTCAGCCGGGCCCCGTGGATGGTCGCGGCACCGGTAGCCATTGCCTGCATTTCCGCCTCTGGCCCCACATCGGCGTGAGGGACGACGACACCAATGCGAAGCCCATGGTTCCAACCATCCTGGTTGAAGCCGATCTGCGATAGTGACATGAGAATCATCCTTGCTTTGGTGCGTCAGGGCCGGGGCTTGTGGCTGGCAGTTGCGGTGATATGGTTCTATTCGGGGGTACTGTCAGGGAACTATTGACCATGTCGGGATGGTGAGCGGCGATCAGCTGGATGATTTCGCCATGCTTCGGGGCATCAAGCACGTATGGAACGCCCAGATACTGCATGGTTTCACCATTGCCATTGTCGTGATTGATCGCATCGCCGCCTCCGTTGAAGTCCAAGGGCCGGAAGCCATACAGCTTGCAGAGATTGCGGTTGAACGTTGGCGAAACCTTTAGCCAGACACCTTCGATCAGTATTTCGGCATACCAGTGCAAGAAAACGTCGCCGGCGACCAAGGCGCTTATTGCCGGTGAGGAGACATGGTTGCGCACCTTGGAGGCGAGCAGGCGACTGTAAATACCCGCTTCACGACAGGCAGAGGTGAACAGGATCGCCTTGTGCAGACAAAAACCCCGGCCGCTCTCAATGATGCGTGCCGGATTGAGCGAGGCTTCATCCATGGCGACGTTGAATATTTCGTAGTTGATCTGGTCCCTGACGGCGTAATAGAGGCGACAAGCCTTTTCCGAGGATGTGCGTGCTTGTGCGCAATGCGCTTCGACGAATCTGCTCAGTGCCTCGCTTGTCTGATCAAGCATGTGCCTGACCCCTGTTTGATTTAGCTTTCGCCGTTGCCTGGACGCCAAGCAGGGCAGCAATACGTCCCCGTTGTATATCGTTCGTGCCGGAATAGGTGCTGCTGGCCAGCGCATTGCATACATCGTTGCTGAGCCCGGTTGCTGACAGGAAGCCCTGGCCGCCGTGGATGTCGAGTGCATCGATCGCGGACTTGAGCGAGCTCTCGCTGACGAATACCTTGGCGATGGCGATGTCCATGGTTACGTCCTTTCCCGCGGCAAGCTTGTCGGTAATCGAATGCAACCAGTTACGGGAGAGCTCGTAGTTGATCTTCATGTTGGCGATCTTGTTGCTCACGGACTGGAAGGAGCCGATGGGATGGCCAAACTGCCTGCGCTGGCGCGCAAACCGGCGGGTTCTCTCGATCCGCTTGTGCATCTCTCCGGTGATGGCGCTGAAGCAATAGAGGATTTCGTGCTTCATCACATGGCTCAGGATCATGAAACCGGCACCTTCCCGGCCAAGCATCTGGCTGCGATGGATCTGGCAGTTCTCTAGATGAAGCGTCCCCAAGGGTGACGTCGCAAGGCCCGCCTTTGCCAATGGTGGACCCCGCCGGAGCCCGGGGTTGTTGCTGTCGACCAGAAAGGCGCTGACGCTGTCAGCGTGTCGCCCGGGTCGGGTCTTGGCATATATGACGATGACATCGGCAACCGGGCCGTTGGTCACGAACGCCTTGCTGCCATTCAATACGTAGGACTCCGCGTTCTGTTCAGCGCGAGTGGTCATGCCGAGTGCATCCGAGCCCGCTTCGGGTTCGCTGATCGCGTGAGCGCCGATGAGGTTGCCAGCGCCAAGGTCTGCGAGGTAGCGTTGCTTCAGTTCGCTTGAGCCGAAGTTGAGCAATGGGATTATGGTGCTGGCCAGATGCGTTGCCGCGGAAAAATTCAGACCTGGCTCGCCTTGTCCCTCACCAAGTCTTTCAAAACTACGGACAGTAGCCTGTAGTCTCTCCGCAGCACTGGTAGCTTCGTTGATTGCAGCGCTGAACAGGCCGCTGTCTGAGAGGTGGCGCCATTGCTCGAATGGGAAGGGTTGATTTTCGTTGTGCAGTGTTTGCGCTGCGCCAACGTAGGCATGTATGTCATCCATGGACATATTGTGGTTGCTCCTTGCTCAGTACTGGGAAAAGCCGCTTTCATCCAGAACGTGGTGTTCCTTCCCATCCAGCGCGGGATTGAAAATGCTGATCAGTTCCAGATTTTCATGGTCGCTGGCGCGCAGCAGATGCGCGTCATGTTGATCCAGCGCATAGATGGTGCCTGGCCGGATATCGAGCACCTTGCTTCCGTCGGCAGAGCTGACCTCACCGCTACCGCCGATGCAGTAGCATGCTTCGAGATGGCGGCGATATTGCAGCTTTGATTCAGTGCCTGCATTGACGATGGTGTGGGCAACGGTGAATCCCATCTTGTCAGCGGCTGTCAGCAAGCGATGGCTGGTGCCGTTGCCCCACTCGACGGGGGTGATTTCGTTCTTCTTGCGTTGAAACATGGTGGCTTCCTTTCGTTGGGAGCGGTTTGGAGTCAGGTAGCGCTGGAGGAGTGGAGTTTGATGAAGTGGCCGATCTTTTCGACCGTCGCAAAGTCCGCAGGAGCCAGGTCGATGCTTGCAGTACTGATGTCGAATTCACCTTCGACCCAACTGACCAGTCTCACCAATGAGAGGCTGTCGATCAGGCCGGTTGCAACGATGTCGTAATCATGAGGGAGGTCTTCGAGGTCGTCCGCAACCAGTTCTTCGATGATGAAATTGGTTATTTTTTTAATGAGAGGCATCTTTCTTCCTTGGCGAGAAGAGCGAGGTGATGGCGAACCGGTCCGGTTTGCCGGTTGAGGTTGTCGGCAGCTTTCCATCGGTGCTACGGAAGGTGCGAGGGATAGCGGTATGGGGCAGTCGTGATGCACAGAAGCGACGTATCTCCAGGGCGTCGAGCGACTGGCCAGGCTGCATTTGCAGTACCGCGTGCAAGGTCTTGCCGGTTACTTCGTCGTCTTGGTGGATCGTTATTGCCTGAACGACGCCCGGATAGCCGGACAACACCGCTTCCACGTCCAACAGGTTGGTGCGTACGCCGCGAACCTTCACGATGAAGTCCTCGCGACCGAGCAGCAGGATTTCCCCGTCTTGGTTCAGCCGTACCCTGTCGCCAGTGCGAAAGTAGGTGCGTCCATCGCCGGTGAGTTGGACGAAACTGTCGAGGTTGAGTTGCGCGTCGGTGTATCCGGAGGACATGAACGGCGTCGATGTGTAGAGCAGGCCTTCGCGTACCTGGTCGCCAGCGTCGCGATCATCCTTGTCCAGAATCCGGTAGTGCACGCCACCGATCGGCTGTCCAATAGGCAGGGTTTGCTGACGAGCGAATGATGCTGCGGAGCAGCTGTAGATGAAGCTGTTGTTGGTTTCTGTGCTTCCGTAGATGTTGTGGAAAATGGAGGTCGGGAAAAGCACGGCGAGCCGCTCGCGCAATGTTCGACTGGCTGCATCGCCGGTGCTGATGAGGTGGTCCGGGCACTTTGCAGTGCTGGCAGAATGGTGTTGGTCGGCGTACTCGGCGAGCAACTGGTAGAACATGGGGACCGCCTGGATCAGGCTCGGGCTTCTGCCAAGGACCAGTTCGCCAATATGGGCCGGGTCGGTTGCCTTGTCCGGATTGGTCAGCAGGATCGTAGCCCCGCTCACAAGCGTTGCCCATACTTCAAGCAGACTGAGATCAAAGTTGAACGGTGCGTAGCTGATAACACGACTGCCCCGGCCAAGGTCGAAGTGCTTGATTCCCCACCGCAGGAAGTTTTGCAGGCCGTCGGCAGAAATGCTCACCACCTTTGGGGTCCCGGTTGTGCCTGAGGTGGTCAGCAGTGTGGCAGTTGTTGTGTCGAGTGCAGCTACTGGCGGGTTTCCCGAAGCAGCCACGGCGCGGACTTGGCAACCCTGCGGGCTGGCCGAGAGTTCGGTCGAGATGTGATTGTTGAAGTAGATTGTTTCCCTCGCGCTTGTGCCCATTCTTGGTGACATCAATAGGGGGGTATGGCCGAGGGAGGCGACAGCGACCATCAAGGCGATGGTTTCGTGAGAGCTGGAAGCAATGACGGCGACGCGGCTGCCGGGGTAGAGGTTCTGCTTTTTCAGGATTTGCCGAAGGTCTTGGTGGCATTGGTTCAACTGCGCATAGCTCCAGCTGTGGTCACTGCTTTCGATGGCAATGCGGGTCGAGCTGGATCTGGCGGTGATGGCGGAGATCAGTGATTGCAGTTTCAACGCGTTTCCTGACTATGGAAATGTACGTGCCGTTGTGGGTGATGCCGTGCTGTCGGGCCCCGCGGTGCGTGGTTTTGAATGTGGGCGGTCAATGACAATCCCCCCAGTTGCCGCGCAGCTGTTACGTGTCCGTTTGCATCGACACAGGCGTTTGATCGGGTGCTGGCGGACCCTGCTTGGAGCGGAGTTCCTGAAACAGCAGAAATGGATTCAATCGATTTGCGACAGTGAGTTTCTCCAGCTTGATCGGCGGATACCACCGGTGTGGGGGTGACGCCTGATATTGATCGTTGCGATAGTCAAAGCCGTGGTGAGCCGCTTCATTGCGGTCTACCGCGAAATAGATCGACGTGATCCCGGAATGGGCAGCCGCTATCAGGCAAAGTGCGCAGGGTTCTGCGGTGGTCAGCAAGGATGCCGCATGAATCCAGGGTCGATCGAGGTGGTCACAGGCGTCGCGAATGGCTTCAATTTCGGCATGGGCGGTTGGATCACTACGCTGGTTGACCCGGTTGACGCCGCGGCCGACTATTTTCCCGGTTTGGTCCACTACCAATGCCGCAAATGGTAGGCCGCCACCAGCAACGTGGTTGACTCCGTTTTCAACGGCGAGTGCCATGTGTTGCAGAAAAATGGCTTTGGTTTCTGTTTTCATCGGCCTTTTGCCTGTCAGCTGAAGACATTGCCGCGCTGGCGCGGCAATGCCGTAATCAGGTAAGTGCCGGGCTGGGCTGTGCGCGATCAGAAAGTTTCAACCAGACAACGCCGATGATTATCACCGCCAACCAGAAAGCTTGGGTCGAAGTAAGTGCTTGGTTGAGCAGGATGCCGCCAAGCAATGCAGCACCCACCGAGCCGATACCCGCCCAGACCGCATAGCCGATCCCGACTTCAATCGATTTGAGGGCCATGCTTAGTGCATACAATGTAAGCAGGAAGAATATAATTGCGGAGGCTGACCAGCCGAGTCTGGTAAATGCCTGGCTGCCAGCGACGCTGAGCGCATAACCTATTTCAAACAGGCCGGCCAACAACAGCATGGTCCAAGCGCGGCTCTTGCTTTGCTCATCTTTCATGATTTTTATTTTTCCTTCGAAATATTGGATGCGTGCTGGATCAAGCGGCACCGCTGAGACGTAGGCCGACAACTCCGCCAATCACAAGTCCGGTTCCAATTACCTTCTTCCAGTTCAGGCGTTGTCCGAAGAACAGGATTCCAAGGATCACGATCCCTACACCGGCAATTGATGTCCACAATGCGTAGCCAACACCTACGTCAAAGGTCAGCAAGGCCAAGCTCAAAAAGTACGTGGCGATAGCCCCAGCGGCCAGGGTGATCGCCGTCCAGCGGGCATTGCTGAAACCATTGGCTTTTCCCGCCGCAATGGCAACAGCAATTTCAAAAACAACCGCCAGCCCAAGATAAAACCAACTCATTAATCTGCTCCGTTCAGTTCGTGGGGCTTGAGTTTGTTTTGAAGCCAGGGGTGGCGCAAATTGCGAATTCTGATATTGGCGGGTTTGGGGGTTATCTGGTGATTTCCTGCTTTATTTTCAGGGTTAATCTGACAGGTATTCGCCCGCGAAAGGGGCGCGGCTGTTGCGCGCAATCGGTTTGTAGGAAACGGCGACCTGATGGTTGCCTTGCGGGGATATTTGATCGGCACATGCCGCTGCACCGCGCATGTCGGGTCGGCTGACAGGAGCACTTGCGAAGGCGATTGCCCGAGCCAATGCGGGTTGTTTTGCCCATGCATGGTCAAGCTGTCGTGGGCAGGGATGGCCGGCACGATCCGGTGTTGCCGTTGGCGGCGTGAAGCGTTGGGGGCACAGGTCTGGAACGAAGTCGCCGGACCGTTTTTGTGATGGGCGGCGACGACAGCGAGGTCGTTCAGCCGAGAGCGGCGCAGCACCCCTTCAAGGCGAGCCACATTCGGCTCGCCTTGGACAAGTTTGGCGACGTGGCGTCAGCGGCCCAGCAAACCCTGCGGCACGAAGCTGCCCAGGTTCTGGTTGAAGTCCACCGCGATGCGGCCGTTCTGGATGCCGACCGATTTCACCTGCAGTACGCCCATCACCTTGGCGATGGCCGGGTCGATCTTGTAGATCGGCTCGCGGCGTGCGTAGTCCGCCAGCCAGCTGTTGAGCAGGCTGCGGGTGCTTGAATCCAACTCACCACCACCAGCACTGGGGCGGAAGCCATCAACGGTGGGCTGATCCAGATGAAAACCCTGGGTCTGCGTGTCATAACGCAGGCCGCTGCTGATCTGTACATCGCCCACCGGCATCGACGAGCCGCCAGCGGCCATGGCCAGGTTGAAGCCCAGGTCCAGGCGGCTGCCCTGTGGCAGGGTCAGGTGTGGCTGGCTGACGGTCAGCGCCAGCAGTCCGCCCAGTGCCTTCTGAGTGCGCGGGAAGCTGCCGTCCAGGTATTGCTGCACATCGGCGGCGCCAACGGTCAACTGCTTGCCGTTGATCTGCGGTGCGGCATGGGCGCTGCCGGCCATGGCGAGCAGGGCGATGCAGGGGAGAAGCAGGGAACGCAGATTCATCGGGTGTACTCGGTGATGGCAGCAGGTTGGACTAGCAAGATAACCGGATCGGGTGAACGGCTAATTAGCAGGCTCGGTCCAATTGGACGGAAGTGCTGCCCGGCTGGTCTCCGCGCCACTGCGACGGATGAGCGGACCGGTACGATATCAACGCTTGAAGTGCTGTTTTCCGGTCGCGATGCTCAGGCGAGCGGGCCGATATTACTCTTGGCCTGCGCAAGCGACTTCCGCTCCCCTACGACGACGTTGGAGGTCTGCAGGGCCGATCGGCTTGCTGCCAGCGCCTTACTCCGCCGGCGTCTGCAGCTGCTTGAGCTTGTGCAGCAACTGGCCTAGCTCCGGCTGCAGCGCGCTCAACAGGCTGTCGGGCTTGGCTGCCGATTCGGCCAGGGTCTCCAGCAGGCCGGTGACAACCACCACGCCGGCGTCCTCATTGCAGGACAGTCGACGTAGGCCTTGCGCGGATTCCAGCTGGCGCATCCAGTTGTATTGGCTGCGTTGTTCGAACTCGATCGAGCAACGGCCGCTGCACTGCTGGCCGTCAGTCTCGATCGGAGTGACGGAGATTCGGTAGCGATGCTTGCTGATGGACATGGTGGACACTACGTGGGGAAGCGGTGGGAGTGGCCACCATAGGCCCGCTCCGGCGCCGGTACGAGGCGTTGGACCATGACGCTGTGTTCCAGTGTTTTTCCCATGCCACAGGCGGAACGCTGCGGCCCATGGGAACGTTTTCCATCTTCCGTTGAGCCAAAAAAAACGGGACGGCAGAGCCGTCCCGTTCATTCGCCAAGGGGCGCGCTGATTACAGCGCAGCGTCCTTGAGCTTCTTGAGCGGACGCACCTTGAGCTTGGTGGTGGCCGGCTTGGCGGCAAACCACTGCTCTTCCTTGGTGAACGGGTTGATGCCCTTGCGCTTCGGCTTGGCAGCAACGCTCACGGTGGAGATCTTCAGCAGGCCCGGCAGGGTGAAGGAGCCAGCGCCCTTCTTGTTGACCGAGGCGGCAACGGCGCCTTCCAGAGCGGCGAACACAGCGCGCACGTCCTTGGCAGCGACCGAGGTGGCTTCAGCGATGTGGGCAACCAGACCGGACTTGGTCAGTGCTTCCTTGATCGGCTTCAGTGCGGCCGGCTTTGCGGCAGCCTTGGTTGCAGCCTTCGTAGCTACTTTCTTCACTGCCTTCTTCGGGGCAGCCTTTTTAGCGGTCTTTGCCATGATTTCCTGTTCCGTGAACGGTTGGTTGTTGGTCGTGCCGACCCCGTCGGCAAGCGAAATGTAGGGCATGAATTGCGTGACGCCAATAGGTAATCGAAGAAAAAGCCCATAAAAATTGGTTCTGGACGTATTTGGACAACAAATTGGTGCTGGAAGTCATGCAAAAACCGGGCAGGACTGCGATCAAACGCGGTGTTGCCCGCGCTCGGCGGGCACGCCGTTGCGCCGCTGGCTGCGGCGCACAAACCGCTAACACGCTGTGGTTTAGGCTGGCCGGGTCATCCACCACGAGGAGTTCGACCATGGGTATTTCGCGTCACGCCACCGCACACTGGGAAGGCGATCTGAAGACCGGGCAGGGCCGCTTGAGTACGCCGCAGAGCGGTTTGATGGAGAACACCCGCTATGCGTTCAACAGCCGCTTCGGCGATGAGAAGGGCACCAATCCCGAAGAACTGATTGCTGCCGCACATGCCGGCTGCTTCACCATGGCGCTGTCGGCCAAGCTCAGTGAAGCCGGCTTTCCGCCGACCTCGTTGGACACCCGTGCCGATGTCGACCTGTCGATGGAGGGCGGCCCGCAGCTGTCGCAGATCCGGCTCAAGGTAAAGGCAGTGGTGCCGGGCCTGGACGAGACCCGGTTTCGCGCAATTGCCGATGACGCCAAGCAGAATTGTCCGGTCTCCAAGGCGTTGAGCGCGGTGCCGATCAGCCTGGACACCGAGTTTTCGGCCTGATTAGCGCTTGATTGATGGCCGGCCCGGTTGGCGTGCAACGCTGGCCGGGCTGGTTCAGGATCGTTTCACCCGTCGCGCCTGAGCATCGCTCATCCCTTGTCCTCATTCCCGCCGGAGTGGTTGCTGCCATGAGTCGATCGCTAGCTGTTGCCGCTGTCCTGATTGCCGGTGGGCTGGTGGCCTTCAATGCCTCCGCGCAGCGTTACGACGACGGTCAATACCGCCCCAACGGTTCTTACGATGATGGCCAGTACCGGCCGGACCCGCGCTATGACAATGGCCAGTACCGCGGCGGCGACAACGCCGGTAACGGTGCGGTGTACGACTACGCGCGGGTGGTGCGGGTGGATCCGGTCATCGTCAACGGCAGCCAGGGCCGCAACGAGCGCTGCTATGAGCGCAACGATGGCGGTTATGTGGATAACAACAATGGTTATCAGGCCGGCGGTTATGGCAACAACGGCTACGGCAACAACAATGGCTATCGAAATGACGGCTATGACCAGCGTGGCTACGACAACGGCCAGTACCGGCAGGGCAACGAAAGCGGTCGCCAGTGGGCGACAGTGATCGGCGGCCTGGCTGGTGCGGTGCTCGGCAGCCGTATCGGCGGCGGCGATGGTCGTTACCTGGGTACCGCCGTCGGCACCATTGCTGGCGGCGCTGCCGGTCGCGCCATCTACGAGGCCAGCACCCGCCCCACCTACCAGCGCGGTGACGTACGCGTGTGCGAGCCCACCGGTTATGGCAGCGAGAGCGAGCGGGTGGACGGTTACGACGTCACCTACGAATATGCTGGCCGGCAGTACCGCACTCATCGCGATTACCACCCGGGCGAGCAGATCCGCGTACGCGTGGATGTAAGCGCCGACTGAGCGCAGCGGGCGTTTCTGCCCGTATGAGGTGCATGGCACGGTTTGTCAGGCTGGACCGATGACGGCATAGTCCACGCATTCCGTTGCGGAGAGTGCCTGATGCGTCGTATTGCCTGTGTAGCCCTGTTGCTCCCTTGCCTGCATGCAATCCCGGCCCAGGCCGAGGTCAAGCTGTTGGTGGCCGATACCATCCGCACCGGCGACCCGGCGCAGCCGGTGGTCGGCGCAATGGCCTGGGACAGTGACAGCGGCAAGGTATTGGATGTGGGCAGCGCCGATGCGCTGCTGCAGTTGTACCCGCAGGCACCGCGCATCGACGTGGGCGCCGCGACCGTGGTGCCGGGGCTGATCGATGCCCACGCGCACATCATGGGCCTGGGCAATACCTTGATGCAGGCCGACCTCACCGGTGCGCGCAATCGTGGCGAAGTGTTGGAGCGGCTGAAGGCCTTCGAGAAAACCCTGGCCCCCAGCGAATGGCTGCTGGGTCGTGGCTGGGACCAGAACCGTTGGGACAACACCGATTTCCCCACTGCCGCAGATCTGGATGCGGCGTTCCCGCAGCGGCCGCTGTATCTGGAACGCATCGATGGCCATGCCGGCTGGGTAAACAGCGCGGCCATCCGCATTGCCGAGAAGACCGGCAAATCGCTGTCCGGGGACTGGCAGCCGGAAGGCGGGCGCATTCTTCGCGATGCCGCTGGCAAGCCTAGCGGTGTACTGGTCGATGGCGCGGCCTCGCTGGTCTATTCGCAGATCCCGGCATTGGACGATGCCTCGCGCGAAAAGCGTCTGCAGGCAGCATTGCAGGCGGCGGTCAGCAATGGTCTGACCGGTGTGCATGACATGGGCGTGTCGCGCGAGGACCTGACGCTGATGAAGCGTCTGGCCGACCAGGGCAAGCTGCCGTTGCGCATCGACGCCTATGCCGATGGCAACAATGAAGCGCTGGAGGACCTGTGCAAGACCGGCCTGTACGCCCATCCCGGTGGCCGCCTGCAGATGCGCGGGGTCAAGCTGTACATGGACGGTGCGCTTGGCAGCCGTGGCGCGGCCCTGCTCACCGCTTATAGCGACGACCCGCATAACCACGGCTTGCTGATGACCTCGCCGGAGGAATTCGAAGTTGCGGTGCGCAAGGCGGATGGCTGCAAGGTGCAGGTCGCCACCCACGCCATCGGTGACCGCGGCAACCGCATCGTGCTGGATACCTACGAAAAGGTGCTGGGCTCGCACAAGGGCGCGGATCACCGCTGGCGCATCGAGCACTCGCAGGTGGTGTCGCTGCAGGATATCCCGCGTTTCGCCAAGCTCGGCGTGATCGCCTCGATGCAGCCGACCCACGCCACCTCGGACATGGGCTGGGCCGAGCAGCGGGTCGGGCCGGAACGCATCCTCGGTGCCTATGCCTGGCAGCGCTTCCTGCACAGCGGTGCGCGGCTGGCCTTGGGCTCGGACTTTCCGGTGGAGCAGGTCGACCCGCGTCTGGGCCTGTATGCCGCCGTCACCCGCCAGGACCGCGACGGCCAGCCGCCGGGTGGCTGGCAGCCGGAGCAGCGCCTGAGCGCCGCTGAAGCGCTGCGTGGTTTCACCAGCGATGCAGCCTGGGCGGGCCATGATGAAGCGCAGGTAGGCAAGCTGCAGCGCGGGCTGCGTGCGGACTTTGTGGTGCTGGATCGCGACCCGCTGAAAGTCGCTGCCGACCAGCTAGACGACCTGAAGGTGCTGTCGACCTGGGTTGATGGTGAGCCGGTTTACAAGGCGGCTACGCCGGAGAGCTGAAGCCCTTGTGGTTTCGGTAGTGCTTTCCACTTGAACAGCTGAGTCACCCGAAAACCGATGCCAAACGCTTGGCATCGGTTTTCCTGTTTTGTGGGCGCGCCCACACCCGCGAAGCGCGCTGCCCGTCCGTTTGCGGTGATGTTGGTGACATCATTTTTGCGCTCTTCTCGGCTGACACCGCTCCCACAAGATCTCCGT
>NZ_JBRREB010000043.1:0-40039 GCF_056759995.1 Stenotrophomonas sp. STEN030
CAGCCGCCGATACCCCCGGGGGACTTTCTCTTGGGGAAGGGGGGAATGCCGCGACGCCATTGCGGCCGGACGCTGCAGCTGGTTCGCGGCTTACGCCGCTCCCACAGAAAGCAAAAAATCCGACGCCAGCGCTCTGACATCGGATCTGAGGTGCCTCATCGCCAGCAGCGGCTTCAAGCCTGTGCTGCTTTACTTGCTACCACCAGCAACGGTGCCAGCGGCAGCATCCATCTCAGCCTGCGCGCGGGCGGCGAACAAGGTACCCGGCGGCGGCTGACGGCTGAAGAAGGTATGCACGCCATCCAGCACGGCGCCGGCAATGCGACGCTGATATGCCGGATCTATCAGGCGGCGCTCTTCATCCGGGTTGGAGATGAACGCGGTTTCGACCAGCATTGCCGGCATGTCGGAGGTGCGCAGCACGGCGAAATTTGCCCGCTCGAGGTTCGGCTTGTGGTTGTTGCCGATGCGCTTGAGGCCGCCGAGCACGTGCCCGGCCGCATCTTCAGAAGCCTTCATGTTGCCGCTCTGAGCCAGATCCAGCAGCACGTTGGCCAAGGTGCCTTCGGTACGGCTGAGGCTGACACCGCCAATCAGGTCGGCGGCGTTTTCCTTGTCCGCCAGCCAACGCGCACGCTGCGAGGACGCGCCCTTGGTCGACAGCACGTAAACCGAAGAACCCGTCGCCGAACGGTTTTCGGCCGCATCAGCGTGGATCGAAATGAAGATGTCAGCCTTGGCCGCACGCGCACGCTGGGCGCGCATCGGCAGCGGGATGAATACGTCGGTGTCGCGGGTCAGGTAGGCGCGCAGGCCCGGCGTGGCATTGACCTGACGGGCCAGCTCACGTGCGACGGCCAGCGTCACGTCCTTCTCGCGCTTGCCGGTAGGTCCGACAGCACCCGGATCCTGTCCACCATGGCCCGGATCGATGGCAACCACCAGATTACGCATGCCAGGCGCCATCCGAATTCGTGACGCGTCACTTGGCATGACCGGACGCGGCGTAGGTGTTTCCGCCGCCGCAACAACCGGCTCAGCTGGGCGCGTGATCGGGGTCGGCACACCAGTGGCAATCGTCGTGCGAACCGGAGTGCCCTGGCCGCTGAGGATGGCTGCCGCTGAAGACGTAGACGGCGCTGCCGACGGAACGGCGGCGGCAGTCGTTACCGGCGTCGGCGCTGGTGCGGGATTCTGCGCAACCTGGACCGGCGGCGGCGTGCTCGCCTGCTGACGCACCGCCGCAGTCAACGCCGCGGTAGCACGGGCAGCCTCGGCACGGGCCTGCGCAGGATTCACTGCAGGAGCGGCCTGCGGCACGGATGCCGGCGGCGCACTTGCAACAGGTGCGGCCACCGCAGCGGTCGCACGCGGCGCGGTTTCACCCGGCCACTCGATCAGTAACTTGGACTCGGCACCTTGCCCCTGCATCTGTGGCTTGAACGCAGCCACCGATTCGGCCAGATCAAACACGATGCGGAACGTGCCCGGCACCGGGTTGCCGGTGCGCACGGCGGTAACCACACCTACGGCCGCGGGCAACTTGAGGCCGCGCACGCCGGTGGAGTCAGGAAAATCGATGACAAGACGGTTGGGACCAGCCAGGCTGATGGTCTTGTAGCTGCCACCACCGGCCAGCTGGATCTCGGCGCGGGTACCGGTTGCACCGGCACTCAAACCCAGCCCACGAACCTCACCGGCCCACGCGGAAGCGCTGGCCAGGCACAGGCCGGCGACGGCGACAGACAATGCAAACAGGCGGTTTCCCGTAGTCATGAGCGGATTCAATCACCGGATTTCGGTAATTGCAACATTTTTTCCCTTAATAATCCGCAACCTGCCGTAACTTCCTGTTGTTACAGGGCAGAAAGCCCCTGCAAGTGCTCCGTTTTGCGCAGCCGCTGAAGCCAGGCTTCACCGGTCGGGCTATGTGCCTGCAGCTGGGCACGACGGCCATGGCCGTTGATCTCCAACGCCACCACCAGGTCCAACGGCGGTAGCCCGCCTGCTCCGCGCTCGGGCCATTCGATCAGCCACAAGTCGGCACTGGCGTCGTCCAGACCAAGAAAATCCAGCTCGCCGGCATTGCCGATCCGGTACAGGTCCAGATGCCAGGCTTCGCCGGTATCCAGCGGATAGCGCTCGATCAAGGTGTAGGTAGGGCTGCGGATCGGCCCCTGCACGCCCAGCGCGCGCAGCAGGGCGCGGGCCAGTGTGGATTTTCCAGCGCCAAGATCACCTTGCAGGTGAACCACCGCCTGCGCGGGCCGGGTCTGTGCCAAGGCCTGACCCAGCAGGTCGGTGCTCTCGGCTTGGGGCAAAGACAATTCGATCATGGGAGACATTATGGATTGGCCAGCGCCCGCAGGTGCGGCAGTAGATCGCGTGGCAACAGCCCGCGCTCACCTTCGGTGGCGGCTGCGTCGCCGGCAAGGCTGTGCAGCAGGGCGCCTGTGCTGGCTGCATCAAACAGCGACAGGCCTTGTGCAAGCACTGCAGCAACAGCGCCGGTCAGCAGATCGCCCATGCCGCCTACCGCCATCCCTGGGTTACCGGTAGCAATGACCCGCGGCAGCTGTCCCGGCGCGGCGATCACAGTACCGGCACCCTTGAGCACCACCACCGCCGCGTAGCGCGCAGCCAACGCATGCGCTGCGGCAAAGCGATCACGCTGGATGCTGGCAGTATCGGTGCCGAGCAGACGCGCGGCCTCGCCCGGATGCGGGGTGAGGATCGCCTGCGGTAGCGGCCGCGGATCCGCTGCCAGAAGGTTCAAACCATCGGCATCGAGAACCAGTGGCTTGCCGCTGGTCAGCACCGCCGCCCACAGCGCATGCGCCCAATCGTCCTGGCCGAGCCCGGGGCCCAGTGCTATCACGCTGGCGCGTGCCAACAACGGCGCGAAGTCTGCGGAACTATCAACAGCGTGCACCATCGCCTCTGGGCAGCGCGCCAACAACGGCGCCACATGCAGCGCCCGCGTAGCAACGCTGCATAGACCGGCGCCACTGCGCAGCGCAGCCTCGGCGGTGAGCATCACCGCGCCGCCGCTGCCATGGTTGCCACCTACGCACAGCACATGTCCCGATTCGCCTTTATGCGTGTTGAGCCTGCGCGGCGGTAGAGCCCGCAGCAACTGCGGCTTGGCCCAGCGCAGCGCACTCGCGCTGACGCCGTCAAATGCCGCAGCGGGCACTTCAAGATCCGCCAACAGACGCTGCCCGGCATGCTCCAGCGCCGCACCGGTATGCAGGCCCTGATGCGGCACGATGAACTGCAATACCCGCGCCGCACGTACCGCGGCGCCAGCCACGTTGCCGCTGAGCGCATCAACACCACTGGGCACATCCAGCGCGAATACCGGCGCCAATGCAGCGTTGACCGCAGCGATCAAGGCCGCGTCCTCGGCCTGCGGGGCACGATTGAAACCGATGCCGTACAGCGCATCGACGATCAGGTCGGCCTGCTGCAGGCAATGCAGGGCAATCTCGACGTGACCACCCACGGCCAGGTAATCGGTACAGGCGCGCTGCGCCAAGGGTGTGCGTGGCGACGCATCCGGCAGGTGCAGCACGCTGACGTCGCGTCCGGACTGGCGGGCGTGGCGAGCCAGCACATAGCCGTCGCCGCCGTTGTTGCCCGGCCCGCAGACCACCACGATGCGTCGTGCCTGCGGCCAATACTGCAGCACGGTCTGCCAAGCGGCGTGGCCGGCACGCTGCATCAACACATAAGCATCGCCACCCAAGGCAGCGGTCGCTTGCCCATCAATCTGGCGGGCAGCGGCGATATCGAACAGTTCGACGGGCTCTGACATGCTGGCAATTCTATACTTGCGCCATGTCTGAAGCCGTTACCGCCGCAAATCCGGCGCAGCTATCGCTGCGCATCCGCCAGCTTGCCCGTGAGGCAGGCTTTCAGCGCTGTGGAGTCAGCGGCATCGAGCTGGGCGAGGATGAGGCACATCTGGCCGATTGGCTGGGCAAGGGTCTGTACGGCACGATGGACTGGATGGCCCGCCACGGCACCCTCCGCGCGCGCCCAAATGAACTGCTGCCGGGCACGCTGCGGGTGATCTCGGTCGGCATGGATTACGGTCCCAAGGAGGATGCCGAAGCCTGGGCGACCTTGAATGACAGCGAACGCGCCTATGTCGCGCGCTACGCGCTTGGCCGCGATTACCACAAGCTGATGCGCAACCGCCTGCAGAAGCTGGCCGAACGCATCTCCAGCGAGATCGGTCAATTCGGCTACCGGGTCTTCGTCGATTCGGCACCGGTGCTGGAGCGGGCGCTGGCGCGCAATGCCGGGCTGGGCTGGATCGGCAAGCACACCTGCCTGATCGACCGTAACGGCGGCTCGTGGTTCTTCCTCGGCGAGATCTATGTCGACCTGCCCTTGCCGGTGGATGTGCCGGCCACCGCGCATTGCGGCAGCTGCACGCGCTGCATCGATGTCTGCCCCACCGCCGCCATCATCGCCCCGCATCGGCTGGACGCGCGCCGCTGCATCTCCTACCTGACCATCGAGCACGAAGGCGCGATTCCGCTGGAAATGCGCCCACTGATGGGCAACCGCATCTATGGCTGTGATGACTGCCAGCTCGTATGCCCGTGGAACAAGTTCGCCCAGCGCACCGACGAGCCGGACTTCCGCGCCCGCAATAATCTGGACACCGCTACCCTGCCCGAGCTGTTTGCCTGGGAAGAAGACGAGTTCCTGCGCCGTACCGAAGGCAGCCCGATCCGTCGCAGCGGCCATGAGCGCTGGCTGCGCAATATCGCGGTGGCGCTGGGTAATGCCGCCCCCTCGCCCGCCGCGCAGCAGGCGTTGCAAAGCCGCCAGGCGCATGCATCCGAAGTGGTGCGCGAACACGTGCAGTGGGCCTTGCAGCGGCACGCTGACGCCGCGCAGAAGCCTTAGCATCACGGCCTATGCGATTCCAGCACCATCACTCCCCTTAGCCTCCACAAGGAATGTGAATGAGCAACGAACTGTTACCCGCTCCCTGCGCCATCGCGCCTGGGGACAAGCGCCGCCAAGCCCAGCTGGTCGGAGACGACCTGCTTCGCCACTACGGCAAGCGCAACTTCTACTCGGTGCAACAGGTGCGCGACGCCAACCGGCGCAACAAGATCGACCTCGATCTCGCATGCTGGTCACATGCTCTGTTCAACACCCATTCCGACTTTGACCAGTTGCATGCAGCCAGTGGTGAAGCCTGCGACTACGCCGCAATGAAAGCAGAGATGCTGCGCTCGATGGCCACCGACAGTAACGCGAGCTGGTTTGATTTCGACCTGTCCTGGCTGGATTTCCCCGATCTGGACATCTCCCTGTTCGATTTCTTCGACTAGCACAGTCGCTCCCGTAAGATAGCGGCCGTCAGCTCGTCTGCGCCCCCGGCGTGGCCGAGCGTCCTACCGGCATAGCAGTTCAACCATGACCTCCAGCAACGACGTCCTCACCCCCAACCAGCTCAACACCTTGGCTCGCGATCTTCTGGAGAGCGCGTTCCCGATGGTGTGGGTGGAAGGCGAGCTTGGCGGTGTCAGCCGGCCTGCCTCCGGGCACCTGTACTTCACCCTGAAGGATGCCCGCGCGCAGGTGCGTGCGGCGATGTTCAAACCCAAAAGCCAATGGCTGAAGTTCATCCCGCGCGAAGGCATGCGCGTATTGGTGCGTGGCCGCCTGACCCTGTATGAAGCCCGCGGCGACTACCAGCTGATCCTCGACCACATGGAAGAAGCCGGCGAAGGCGCATTGCGCCGCGCCTATGACGAGCTCAAGGCCCGGCTCGAAGCCGAAGGCCTGTTCGATCCAGCACGCAAGCGCCCGCTGCCGGCGCATGTACGCCGCCTTGCGGTGATCACTTCGCCCAGTGGCGCCGCCGTACGCGACGTATTGAGCGTGCTGGAACGGCGCTTCCCGATGCTGGAAGTCGAGCTGCTGCCGTCACTGGTACAGGGCGCAACCGCGGCACCGCAG
Source organism: Stenotrophomonas sp. STEN030 (assembly GCF_056759995.1). Taxonomy (NCBI): domain Bacteria; kingdom Pseudomonadati; phylum Pseudomonadota; class Gammaproteobacteria; order Lysobacterales; family Lysobacteraceae; genus Stenotrophomonas; species Stenotrophomonas sp. STEN030. The sequence continues at coordinate 5,989 of NZ_JBRREB010000043.1, forward strand.
ATCACCTCGTTGCTGCGCCAGGCCGATGCCAGCGGCCGCTACGACGTGATTCTGCTTACCCGTGGTGGCGGTTCATTGGAAGACCTATGGGCATTCAACGATGAACAACTGGCGCGCGCAGTCGCCAACAGCAACACGCCGGTGGTCTCGGCGGTAGGCCACGAAACCGACTTCAGCCTGAGCGACTTCGCCGCCGATCTGCGCGCGCCGACGCCGTCCGTGGCCGCCGAGCTGCTGGTGCCGGATCAACGCGATCTCGCGCTGCGGGTACGCCGGCTGGCGCAGCGCCTGCAGCAGCTGCAGGTACACGCGATGAGCCAGGCCATGCAGCGCGCCGACCGCGCCGCCTTGCGGTTGCAGGCGCATAGCCCGCAGGCACGACTGAACCTGCTCAAGCATCGCCAGGAGGCTGCGTTCGCACGCCTGCACGCGACCTGGCAACAACAACAGGAGCGTCGCGCAGCTCGACTGCGGCACGCTGCCACCGTGCTACGCAGCACCCAGCCACAACGCCGCTTGAGTGCATTGGCCGAGAAGCTGGCGACCTTGGCTCCACGTGCCCATGCAGCCATGGCACGCCAGTTGCAGCGCGACGCATTGCGCCTGCGCGGTATCGCCCGCTCGCTGGAAGCGGTGAGCCCGTTGGCAACCGTGGCGCGCGGCTATTCGATCCTGACCAAATTTGAAGACGGCGCTCTGGTGCGTAGCGCCGAGCAGGTCAAACCCGGCGAGCAGTTGCGCGCGCGCCTGGCCGAAGGTGAGCTGCAGCTACGGGTTGAGCAGATCAGCACAAAACCAGCGATAGGCGGCTCCGCTCAGGGCTGAGCCGGTGCCGCATCCCAACGATCGACGATGATCTTTGCGAGTTTACCCGGGTCACGGTCGAAGTGATGCCCGCCGGGGAGTTCGACCACCTGCATGTGTGCATCACCCCGCAGGTCGCGGCATAGGCTGTCTTTCTCGTCGGTGCCGTAGATGCACTGATGCGCTACTGGCTGCAGGCCCGCCAATGCAGGTTGCACAGGCACTTCCTGGGCCCGGAACCAGCCCAACCAGCCACCCACCCGCACCTCGAAATCAGCACCGTGCGCAAGCCCCAATAACGACACCAGCCGCACCGGACCACGCTCCTGCTCACTGAGCAGCGGATAGGCGAATGGCAGCACATCCGCACCAAACGAATAGCCAACCAGCGCCACATCGTCGGCCTGCCAACGCTGCCGATAGCTGCGCAGAACACTGTCCAGATCGGTAGCCAACTGCGTTGCGGTGCGCTTCTTCCAGAAGTAACGCAGGCTGTTCCAGCCGACCACGGATATGCCGCGCTGGTTGAGTTCATGTGCCAAGCCCTTGTCCAGGTCGCGCCAGCCACCATCGCCTGAGATCAGCACCACCAGCCGTTTGCTGCCAGCGACTGGCATCTCGACCAGCGGCAGCGTCGCCACACCTTGTGCGGGTGCGGCGCTCAGCGTCGCTGGTAAAGCGGCCAGCAGCGCATGCTCCGACAAGGATTTGACCTGCACGGCGGCCGTTCCACCAGCACAGCCGATATCACTCGAACCGGCACCGGCCGCAGTGACCAGCGCCGCCGCAAATTCACCCGGTGCAGCTCCGGCGGCACTGGCGCGCACGAGGTCAGCGCTGCTGCCTTGGCCAAACAATACCGGCAGGAAGAACTGCTCGGCGCGCTCGCGTTTGAGCAGCTTCTGGGCAAGCAGCGCAGCATCGTCGGCCATCGCCCGGCAGCTGCCGTTACCGCTGCTCAATTGTTTCCGATAGCGCGCAGCATCCACTACAGCCACCCATGCGCCTGCCTGCGCCAACTGCCCGGCAAACTGCATGCGCTGCGCCTGCGGCAAGGCCGGGTCTGCGAAATAGATCACCAGACCTCGCGCCGCGGCCGGCGGCTCCACCACCTGCACCTTGCCGTAGCGGCCAGCGTTCATACGCTTGCCATGCGCCGCCCAGCCACAGCTGACCGCCACCATGATCAACAACACGCCAAAACCCAACAACGCACCACGTCGCATCCGCCACCTCTGACTACAAAGCAAGAACGCCGGCGAGCATCCACCGGCGTTCGTTACGTCTTTGTGCAATCTGCTACGGCGCTCGCTATCTTGCGGCCGCTCCTGCGGTGCAGAAGCGCTGCTTGTATTCCAGCGCCTTGGGCATCAAAGCCTGCAGGTTCTGGATGCGGGTGCCGGGATTGGGATGGGTGGAAGAGAACTCCGGCGGCGCCTGCCCGCCACTGGCCTCGCTCATGCGCTGCCACAGCGGCACGGCCTCTTCCGGGTTGAAGCAGGCAGCGGCAGCCAGCATCAGCCCAACTTCATCGGCTTGGGTTTCATGCGAACGCGCATACGGCAGCAGATAGCCGTAGCCCATAGCCGACATCATCATCTGCTGTTGCTGGCCGTCCATGCCGCTGGCGGCGCCGGCCATCTGCCCGATCTGGGTCAGCTTCTGTTGGGCCATGCGCTGGGCACCGTGGCGCAGCAGCGCGTGGGCAATTTCGTGACCCATCACTACTGCCAGTGCATCGGCGTTCTGTGCGACTGGAATCAAGCCGGTATAGACCGCCATCTTGCCGCCGGGCAGGCAGAAGGCATTGGCCTGATCGGACTGCAGTACGTTCACATCCCACTCGAAGTCCTTGGCGAAGTGCTGCGGCTGCAGGCCGTGCTCCTGGGCGAGCGAAGTTTCCACCACGTCGACCTTGGCGATCAGGCGATTGGCAATCTCGCGCACCTGGCGGGCGATCTGCGAATTGGGGTCGACCGGACGCTCCTGCGCCAGGATCTCCTGGTAGGCCTGCAGGCCCAGCGCCTTTTCTTCGCTGGCATTGAGCGAGCTGTCGATCAGCACCTTCTCGCCGGTATACGGGTCCACCGAGCGATTGCCGAAGTAATAGCAGCCGCCATAGACCGCGAAGCCCAGCAGGATCACCCAGCGGATATTCCCGAACAGGCCGCCGCCACGCCGACGTTGGCCGCCATTGCCTTGGTTACCGAAAGGATCTTGTCGCATGGTTGGATTCCGTCTGGGCCGGGCTGGCCGTGGCCGATGGTAACGCTAGCGTACGCCGCGGCAAGGTCAAATTCCGCGTACCAGACGGAATCCAATGCGCGCCGAGGTGACGTCCGAGTCCTGTGACTGCCGCCAAGCGGCGCGGGTCTGCTCCGGCGCATTGGCCCAGTTGCCACCGCGGATCACCCGTTGTCGGCAGCCAGGGTTGTACCAGGCCGCACCGTCGGCCGGTGCGCGCCGGTAGCTGGCATGCCAGCAATCGGCCACCCACTCGCTGACATTGCCGCTGATGTCATGCAGGCCCCAGGCGTTGGCACGGAACATCGCCACCGGCGCGGTGCCCCAGAATCCGTCGCCATAGCCGATGAAGGCGTTGTTCCAGTGGCGGCCGCTGGGCGATACGTCGAGGCTGCCGGTGAAGTTGCCGCTGTTCTCCGGTGGCGTCATCGAGCGCCCCCAGGGGAAGCGCCCCTGGCTGCCAGCCCGCAATGCATATTCGAACTCCGATTCGCTGGGCAGCCGGTAATAGCGCCCGGTCTGCTCGCTCAACCAGGCCGCATAGGCCTCGGCGTCGCGCACGCTGACATGCATCACCGGGCTGTTGGGTGCGGCCTTGACGCCGTTGTAATCGGACTGCCAATCCACCCCGCTGCGGCGGATGAAATTGCCGCTGCGCTCGTCATAGACAATGGAATGGCCGCGCCGGGTCGCACGCGGACGCGCCTTGGCCGCTTCCACGAAACGGCGGAAATCAGCCACGGTGACCTCGGTGATCGACATCGCAAAACCGCGCTCGAAGTTCACCAGATGCTGCGGGCGCTCGGCATCGCTGCTGCCGATCTCACCCTCGGTCGCCCCCATCTGGAAGCTGCCATACGGCACCACCACCATCTGCGGGCCGCGACTGCCTTCGCTCAAGGCATCACTGAACACCTGGCCCGGGCGGAAGCTGCCGTAATGGGTGACCAGTTCGATGCGTTCGCGCAGCAGGGCCACGGTGCGATCGCCGGGCAGCGCGATGCGCTCGGCCTGGGCCAGCTTCAGCCGCGCATCCTTCAGGCCCTTGGACGACACCAGATCACGCAGCCCGCCTTCGCGCAGCGCATCGAGCTGGGCGGTGCGGATGCCCTCGATGCGCGCGCGGGCGTCCTTCAAGGTCACCGCTTCGCCGCGGATGGTGGTGGCCTTGTCCAGCCAGCGCGCAGCTGCGGCGAAATCCGACTCCATCGCGGCGGCATGTTCAGCACGGCGGATCAGGCCGCTTTCCACCGCCGCCAAGCCCTGCCGGGCGCGGCTGTTGAGTGGGTCGGACGCCAGCACTTCGCGGAACGCCGCCTGTGCGCCGCCGCCATCCTCGCCAAACTGGTGTTGGCGCAGCGCCTGCTCGCCTGCACGGTTCAGCGCCAGCAACCGCCGCGCCACTGCGATGCGCTGCTGCAAGTCCTGTTCGGCCTTGCCCTCGGGCGCCAACGCCACCGCTACGCCAGCGATCTCGGCAGCCTGGGCCAGGGCCTGGCGCTGATTCTCCGGTTGTGCCATCAAGGTGGTGGCCTGCGCGCGCAGGCGTTGCCGGGCCTTGTCCAGGCCGCGCTGTGCGACCCTGTCGTTCGGCTGCTGGGCCAGGATCGCCAGGTAGAGCGGAATGGCGTCCTCGGCGTCGCGGTACAGCCTGTCCTCGGCCAGCGCCTTGTCGGCCGCCTTGCGTGCTTCGGCCAGCTGCCCGGGCTGCAGGCTGACTTCCGGCGCGTCCCAGACCGGCAGCGTGATGTCCTCAACCTGCGGCGTGGGATCGGGCGTTGCAGGCTCCGCCTTCGTAGCAGCGGCCGCCTCGGCCTTGGTTTCGGCGCGCGCCTCAGCCCTGGCTTCCAGCCGCTCGCTCAAACTGGGTTTCTTTGCAGGCTCCGCATTTGGCGCAGCCGACGGCGGCTGCGGCGCACTGCCGCTACACCCCGCCAACGCCAGCAATAGCGCGGTCAGACCCAACAATTGGCCGGTTTTACCCAAAAACGCCTCCATTACCTTGCACACTTTCCCGGGAGCGGCCCGACGTTAGGCTATTCTCGCCTGCCTGAGCAAACCCTGCAGTTGACGGAACCCCACGTGGCTTACTGGATCAAACACCCGGCGGAGTTGGAAGAACGCTACCGCCAGCGCCCGAGCCGGATCGGGCTGGACACCGAATTCATCCGCGAACGCACCTATTGGCCGCAGCTGGCCCTGGTGCAGATGGCCGTCGGCGATGAAATCCTGCTGATCGACCCGCTGATACCCGGCATGTGCGAGGCGCTGAAGCCTTGGCTGACCGACACCTCGATCACCAAGATCATGCACAGCGCCAGCGAAGACCTGGTCGCCTTCAAGTGCGCCTGCGACGCGCTGCCGCGGCCATTGTTCGACACCCAGATCGGTGCCGCATTGGCCGGCATCGGCGGCGGCATGGGCTACCAGAAGCTGGTGGCCGAAATTACCGGCGTCACCCTGCCCAAGGGCGAAACCCGCTCTGACTGGCTCAAGCGCCCGCTCAGCGACGCGCAGCTGGAATACGCCGCCGACGACGTCGAATACCTGTTCGCCATGCACGACACCATCAGCGCCAAGCTGCAGGCCGCAGGCCGCATGCAATGGCTGCAGGACGATGGCGAGCGCCTGCTGGCCAGCGTCGAGGGCGACGAAGGCGAGCATTGGCCGCATCTGTCGATGCGTTCCTCGCAGGTGCTGGAGCGCGACGCCCAGCTGCGCCTGTTGCGCCTGCTGCGCTGGCGCGACCAACAGGCACGCAGCAGCGACAAGCCGCGCAGCTGGATCCTGGACAACGAGTTGGCCAACGTGCTGGCGCGCACCCCACCAGCCGACTACGAGGCCATGCTGAAAGTTTTCGGTCGTTTCCCCAAGGCCCCGCGCAAGCTGGCCCAGCAGGTATGGGAAGCGCTGAACACCCCGCTCGCCGACGAAGCCGACGCACCGATGGCATTGCCGGCCACCGACAGCAACAAGAACACCATCAAACGCCTGCAGGATGCAGTCAGCAAGCGCAGTGCCGAGCTGGAACTGCCCGAGGGGCTGCTGGCCTCGCGCAAGCACCTTGAAGCACTGCTGGAAAGCGGCGAATGGCCGACCGCGCTGGCCGGCTGGCGTCGCGAACAGCTGGAACCGGTACTGCGACCGCTGTTGCCGGCCGCCTGATACTCCACGCCGGGTGCAGCCAGCTGCACCCGGCCGAGTCTTCTTACCTTTGTCAGCTCAGCGCGCAGCAACCAGGCCAAGCGCGGTTTGCGGAACACTCGTAGCCTCACCGACTATGCCCAGACCTGCACGATAGGCCGCCGGGCTGGTTCCGGTAGCGGCCCGGAAATGGCGCCGGAATGACTCCGGCGATCCAAACCCGGCCTGCTCGCAGACCCACTGCAGCGGCCGCGCGGTGGTCTCAAGCAAGTCCTTGGCATAGGCCACCCGCTCACGGATCACCCAGTCAATCGGCGACACGCCGGTGGCATCCATGAACTGCCGTTGCAGGGTCCTCTGACTAAGCAGCGCCTGCGTGGCCAGACTAGCCAGGGTGTGTTCCTGCGAAAGATTGTCGCGCACCCATTCCATCAGCCGCGCCAGACGGCTGGGCTCACCATGCGGAATGGCACGTGGAACCAGCTGGCTGCGATTGCCATCACGCCAAGGCGCAAGCACCAGCCGTTGCGCCACCAGGTTTGCAACCCGCTTGCCGTAATCCTTCTGCACCATGTGCAGCATCATATCCATGCCGGTGGCAGAGCCTGCCGAGGTGATGATCTGGCCGCCGTCGACGTACAACACGTCCGCACGCACCGCCACATTCGGGAACAGTTGTGCCAGTCGTTCGGTCAGCCGCCAATGGGTAGTTGCACTGCTGCCATCCAGCAGGCCGGCCCACGCCAATACGAATGCACCGGAGCAGATGCTGGCCAGGCGCGCACCACGCGCGTGGGCACGGCGCAGCGCATCCAGCAGTTGTGGCGGCGGTGCTTCATCGGGGTTGCGCCAACCAGGGATCAGCACGATATCGGCTTCATCGATCAACTCCAGCCCGTGCGGCACCTCCACCGATATGCCACCCAAGGCCCGCAGCGGCCCGGACTCGCTGGCGAAGATGCCGGTGCGGTACCAGTCCACCTGCAGCTCCGGCCGTACCGGAGCGAACATGCCCACCGCGCAACCAAACTCGAACATCCCCATCTGGTCGTAAGCCAGAATCGCCACCAGCGGCGCTGAGGAATCCGGTTCGGTGAGTGTGTTCATAGGTCTCGATACTACGCACGGCAAGCCGCTCGCACGTGTCCAGAACCTGAGATCGTTTACAGCCGCAGGCTGTTTACAGATGACGCTCTGTCATATGCGTGGCCGGACTTGACCGCCCGCTGACGCCTTTGCGCATGTTCGCCAACCTCAACTGCAACTTGAATAGGACCCGTCCCCCCAAACGACGAGTCCCGCCACGATGCCCGCTTACCGGCAGCTGCCAAAACCTGCTTCCCATCCGCCCCTGCGCGCAGCATCCGCAGCGCTGCTGCTGGCCACGGCGCTGTCATCAACAGCCAGCGCCAATGATGTCCTGGCGCCGGCCGCCGCAGCCTCGACCTTGAACACTGTGGTGGTCACCGGCAGCCGCAACAGTACCCGCACGGTCGCCAACAGCTCCACGCCGATCGATGTCATTTCCGCCGACGCGCTGGCCGCTACCGGCCAGGCCACCCTGCTTGATGCCCTGCAGCGTGCGCTGCCTTCGCTGAGCCAAGTAGGCGGTTACCAATCCGACCAGGAAAGCCTGATCCGCGGCTATCAGCTGCGCAATCTTTCACCTGGCTACACGCTGGTACTGGTCAATGGCAAACGCCGCAACGCCAGCGCCTATGTCAGTGGGGCCAATGGCGGCGCGTTTCCCGGCCACTCCTGGGCAGATCTTGGGCTCATCCCGATCTCGGCCATCGACCATGTCGAAGTGCTGCGCGATGGGGCATCGGCCATCTATGGCTCGGACGCCGTTGCCGGGGTGATCAATGTGATCCTCAAAGCCCATGCCAGCGGCGGTGCGGTGGCAGTGGAAAGCGGACAGAGCTACGACGGCGACGGCAGCCGTACCAGTCTGCGCGGAAACCTCGGTTTGCCCTGGGGCAACACCGGTTTCGTCAATGTATCGGCGGAGAACACCGTGCAACAGCATGCGATCCGTCGCGTTCTTTACCCGGCCAGTTGGTACGACGGCAGCGCTGGCCGCGATGCCAACAAAATCTACAGCAGCCCCTCTTATCGACTGACCTCGGCTGTGATCAACGCTGGGCACCCGCTCGGAGAGGAGGCTGATTTCTACGTCACTCTCAACGCCGCGGATCGTACCGGCAATGCCATCCAGAACTATCGGCTCCCCACCACGATTGCCGCGCTCAATCCCGGCGCATTGGCGGTGTACCCGGACGGTTTCTCACCTTCGATAGAAACCAAGGAACAGCAGTACAGCGGCACCGTTGGCGTAAAAGGCAGTCTGGCGCAATGGAACTACGACTTTAGCGCCACCTGGAATCGCGACACCATCCGTACCTATACCCGCGACTCGCTCAACTTTTCCCTGCCCTATCCGGGCTCGCCCACCGATCTGTATGACGGCAAGGTCGACTACCAGCAGCTGGTCAACAACCTGGACCTTCGCCGTGCCTTCAACACCGACCTGTTCACCTCACCTCTGGAGGTCAGCATCGGCGCTGAGTACCAACATGAGCAGTACAAGCGTCTGGCAGGGCAACCCGAGTCCTACCTGGGCTATGGCGCGGCGAGCTTCGTTGGCAACTCCGCTGATGATGCAGTAAACGCCAGCCGCAACAGCAAGGCCATCTATGCCGGCGCTTCAACCAACGTCACTGCACGCTGGTTTGTGGATCTGGCCGGGCGCTACGAAGACCACTCCGACTTCGGCAGCGTCTCTACCGGGCGCCTTTCCAGCCGTTTTGACTTCACCGATGTCGTGGCGCTGCGCGGCACGATCAGCAACGGCTTCCATGCCCCCGGCCTGGGCGGACAGTTCTATCAAGCTACCGGCAACTGCCCATGCGGCACTACCTTGGTGGCGCGGGTCAATTCACCCACGGCCGTTGCCCTGGGTGCCACCCCACTCGAACCGGAAAAGGCCACCAACTACAGCCTGGGCATCACCTTCACGCCCAATGCCAGCTTCAATGCTGCCGTAGATGTGTACCAGATCAATATCCGCAACCAGCTGGGGCAATCCAGCCAGATTGGCTACGACTCCACCAACCCAAATGCTGTCACCGATGGCAGCGGCAGCCCGATCAACGCCGGACAGAAGGCCATCATCGACACGCTGCTCGGTGCCGCCGGCATCAGCATCACGCCCGGTCAGGCCTATTACGCCAGCTACATCACCAACGTAGGCAGCACCCGCACGCGCGGCGTCGAACTCACCCTGGAAGCCACCCAGCAAACGGCAATCGGGCGACTTCGCTACAACTATGCGGCAAACCTCGGTCGCACCGACATCCAGCAGGTAGCAAGCGTACCCACCGCCCTGCAGCAGCTGCCAAATATCAACCTGCTGAACCAGAACGCCGAGTACGCGTTGCGTTACCACACCCCGCGCTACACCCAGCTGGCCGGTGTGCACTGGAGCAGCGGCCCGTGGCAACTGAGTCTGGATGCCACCTATTTCGGGCCAATCAAGAGCATCAACAATGGCTACAAGTACCAGCTCTCACCGCTACTGGTAACCAATCTTGGCGGCAGCTATGACATCGGCCATGGCTGGAGCGTGGATGCGGGTATCAACAACCTGTTTGACGAACGCCAGCGCAAGCGCCCGGAGGCCTCACGCAGTGCCGGCGAAAAAGCCAATTACGTCTTCAACTACGCCAGTGTCGACAGCATCAGCACGACCGGCGGCTACTGGTTTGGCCGCATCAATTATCGCTTCTGATCGCCCCACCCTTCAATTGGAGCCGCGCATGTCCACCGCATTGAAAGCCGTCGCCGTCATCGGCAGCACCTCGCCCACCTCGCGCACCCGCAGCCTGGCGCTCAGTATCCTGCAGCAGTTGCAGCACCATCTGCCGCTGGACATCCAGCTGGTGGAGCTGGTCAATATCGCCCGTCCACTAGGTAGCGCCCTGCAGCGTAGCGAGCTGACCGCCGAGGTGGAGCTGCAGCTACGCAGGATAGAGAACGCTGATCTGGTGCTGGCCGCCGCACCTGTTTACCGCGGCGCGTACCCGGGCTTGTTCAAGCATCTGTTCGACCTGATCGATATGGATGCCTTGATCAATACACCCGTTCTACTCGCCGCCACCGGCGGCAGCGAGCGCCATGCACTGATGCTTGAGCATCAACTGCGGCCACTGTTCGGATTCCTGCAGGCACTGACACTGCCGATCGGGGTCTATGCAACCGCTGCGGACTTCGACGCTGATCAGCTCCCCGCAGGCCCACTGCAGGAGCGCATTACACTGGCCGCCGAGCGTGCGGCCGATGTTTTGGGTGTTACCCGCAGTTCGCAGCTACGCCGGATTGCCTGAGCGCAGCAGCGCAGGTGCCGCAGGGGTCTGCGGCACCTGGGGCCATCGACAGCGGAATGCTCAACGCAAACAAGCAATGGCATGTACTTATTCCTACTGCGCATGGTCATGGCGGGATCTGACCGCTGATTGACGAGTTGCACAGCGCCCGCAGCAGAGTGCTTGCCTAGGATGAATCCACAGCACCGATGCTGTCCCTGCCGCAAGCGAGCAGTCCCATGCCGGACACGTCCATCGCAAAACCCGTCCTGTTGTTGCTGGAGCCGGAGTTCCAGGATCCAACCATCGCTGACCAGCTTTTCTTCTGTCCCCATTCGTTCCTGCTCGAAGGCGCGCTGACCAAACTACCCGGCCTGCGCGAGCAGCTGGATGTACGCCACGTTCGCTTCCAACGTCCGCGCGACGCCGTCATCGGATTTGTCGGTGAGTCGGATCAGTCGCTACCAAAACTGGTGCTACCGGCAGACGTGCAAAGCCAGCATGCAAGTGGTCACCACGCGGCGCACCAATACGTGTCCGGCGCCGACCGCATCCTCGCAACGCTGGGCGAGCTGTACGGCATCGCCCAACCACACCCCTGATACCTCGTTGCAGGCGCAGCACAGCGCCTGCGCCACAACCAATGCGGCCACCATGACCTATCACCTGAGCATCCTCGACAAGAGCCTCGTAGCCGAAGGCAGCAGCGCCGAACAGGCATTGCGCGACAGCGTAGCGCTGGCCCAGCGCGCCGAGCAGCTTGGCTACCACCGCTACTGGTTTGCCGAGCACCATGCACTGGCGCCTGCGGCTGGCCCCGCGCCGGAGGTGCTGGCTGCTTTCGTGCTGGCGCAGACAAAGCGTATCCGCATCGGGACCGGTGGGGTGATGTTGCGTCACTACTCGCCATACAAGGTGGCCGAGGTTTTCAACCTGCTTGCCAACCTTGCGCCAGGCCGGGTCGACCTTGGCGTTGGCAAAGCACCGGGCGGTTTGCCAGCCGCAAGCCACGCCCTGGCCTATGGACGCGAGACGCCGCTGGACTTCGTCAATCAACTCACCGACCTGGAAGGCTTCATCAGTGGCACGCTGCCGCCCTGGCATCGGCATGCCGATGCCATCGCCACGCCGACGCCCGCAGTCCCGGCCGAACGCTTCCTGCTGGGCGCCAGCATCGAGAGTGCAGAGCTTGCAGCCAGCCTGGGCTGGCGTTTCGTCTACGCAGGACAATTTGACGGCGACCCACGCAGCATCGAACGCGCGTTCAATGCCTACCGCCGTGCCAGTAGTCTCACCCCGCTGCTGACGGTAGTTGCCCTTGCTGCCGATAGCGCTGCCGAAGCCGCCCGCCATACCGGCGCGCTGCGCATCCATCGCCTGCACCTTGGGCACAACCAGACGGTAAACCTGTCCTCGCCGGAAGCCGCTTCCGACTACGCCCGCCAGGCTGGCATCACCGACTACCGCGTGGAAGAGCTGCAGCCCAGCGTATTGGCCGGCACTGCAGCCGATGTGCGTGCCGAACTGGACCGCCTGCATACCTATTTTGGCATTGAGGAATTCGTGTTGGATGCGCCGGTCGCCGACGCCCAAGTGCGGCGGCGCTCGTTGGAACTACTGGCTCCCTCGGCGCACGCCACACAGCCGCCAGCCCTGGCAGCCAACAGCAGCAGTCAGCCCGAAGCTGCACTGCACTGAATCCATCACGCAGATACCGGCGCCTTCCCCCCCAACGCCCTGGAGCTACCCAATGAGCACTGCACCGAGCCCGATAATTCCGCACCACACTCCGCCACGCCCGATCCCATTCGGCATCATGTTGCATGGCGCAGGCGGCCATATGAATGCCTGGAAGCATCCCTCCAACCCCAGCGATGCCAGCATCAATCTCGGTTTCTACATCGACATCGCACGCAGGGCCGAAGCAAACGGGATTGCCTTCGCCTTCGTCGCTGACGGCCTGTACATCACTGAGAAATCAATCCCACATTTCCTCAACCGCTTCGAGCCACTGACCATCCTGTCAGCACTGGCTACGGCGACCACCAAGATTGGCCTGGCAGGCACGCTGTCCACCTCGTACAGCGATCCGTTTACCGTCGCACGTCAGTTCGCATCGTTGGATCTGATCAGCGGTGGTCGCGCCGGCTGGAATGTAGTGACCTCGCCACTGGAGGGCTCAGGCCGCAATTACGGCCGCCCGCACCCCGACCATGCGCTGCGCTACGAGATCGCCGATGAGTACCTGCAGGTCACCCAGGGACTGTGGGATTCATGGGACGACGATGCCTTCGTCCGCGACCGCGAAACCGGCCGCTACTTCAGCCACGGCACGTTCCGTCCACTGGCACATAAGGGCAGATTCTTCCAGGTGGAAGGGCCGCTCAACATCCAGCGCTCGCCACAGGGGCAACCGGTGCTTTTCCAAGCAGGGGCGTCCGATGCCGGCATCGACCTGGCCGGCAAATACGCCGATGCGATATTCACGCACTCACCCTCGCTGGAGGAGACGCGTGCCTTCACCCAACGGGTGCGGCAAGCCGCCGTGGGCCACCAGCGCAGCGCTGCCCACGTCAAAGTACTGCCCGGAATTTCGCCCATCGTGGGCCGCGACGCGGAGGAAGCCGAACGCAAATATCAGCAGATTGTGGCGCTGGCGGATATAGACGACGCGCTGGCCTACCTTGGCCGCTTCTTCGATCACCACGATTTCAGCCAGTATCCATTGGACGAACCGTTTCCAGAGTTGGGAGAACTGGGCAGCAACAGCTTCCGCTCCACCACCGACAACATCAAGCAGCAAGCCCGCGAACACGGCACAACCCTGCGCCAGATCGCGCTGCAGTCGGTAAGCCCGCGCAGCGCTTTCATCGGCAGCGCTGAAGCCGTGGCGGAGGAAATCATCCGCTGGATCCAGGCCGATGCCTGCGATGGCTTCATCCTGGCCTTTCCGGTGCAGGCACAAGGCCTGGATGACTTCACCCAACAGGTGCTGCCGATTTTGCAGGCACGTGGATACCACCGATCGGAGCTGCCAGGACAGACGCTGCGCGAGCACCTGGGTCTGCCTTACAAGACCAGCCGCCATGCCGAGCCGGCACCGGTCGACCTGCGCAACGCCAGCTGAGCCCAACGTCGATGACTACCTTGTCCCCTTCGCACAACCGGCATATCGCCGCCTTTGCCGACCAGGCCATCGCCATCCGCCATGATCTGCATCAACATCCCGAGCTGGCGTTTGAGGAGCACCGTACCAGCGCCCGCATAGCCAATCTGCTGGCGGACTGGGGCTATGACGTTACTACCGGCGTTGGCGGCACCGGCGTGGTTGGCACGCTGCAGCGTGGCAGCGGCACCCGCAGCATCGGACTGCGCGCGGACTTCGATGCGCTGCCGATCAGCGAGAACTCCGGCCTGTCCTACGCCAGTAGCACACCGGGGCTGATGCATGCCTGCGGTCATGATGGGCACACCACCATCCTGTTGACTGCCGCGCGCCATCTGGCCCGCCACGGTCGCTTTGAGGGCAGCGTGCAGCTGGTGTTCCAACCGGCAGAGGAAACCGGCAAGGGCGCAACGCGGATGATCGAAGACGGATTGTTCGAACGCTTCCCGGTGGATGCGATCTTCGGCCTGCACAACTGGCCGGGCATCGCCACCGGCCAGCTCGGCTTTGTCGATGGTCCGGCGATGGCCTCGGTGGACTGGGCTGGCATCCGCATCATCGGCAAGGGTGGCCACGGTGCCGAGCCGCACACCGGTGTGGACCCGATTCTGGTTGCGGCGCATCTGGTAACTGCGTTGCAAAGCCTGGTCTCACGCAATGTCGACCCACGCGATATGGCAGTGGTCACGGTCGGTGCGATCCACGGCGGCAACGCTGCCAATGTGATCCCCGACAGCGTGGAATTGAAACTGACTTTGCGCGCCTTCCTGCCCGAGGTTCGCCAGCACCTGCGCGAGCGTGTCGAAGCGTTGACCACCGCACTGGTCAGCAGCTTCGGCGCAGAGGTGCTGATCGACTTCCCGGCCGGCTTCCCAAGTGTGCTCAACCACCCTACCGAAACCGCCTTCGCACGCAACGCCGCACAACAGTTGTTCGGTGCAGGTTCGGTGATAGACCAGCTGCCGCCACGCACCGCCAGCGAGGACTTCGCCTTCCTGCTACAGCAGCGTCCGGGCAGCTTTCTATTCGTCGGCAATGGCGACAGCGCGCCGCTGCACAGCCCGCGCTATGTGTTCAACGATGCAAGCATCGTTCCGGCCGCCAGCTACTGGGCCCACCTCACCGAACGTTTTCTGGAGGAACCAGCATGAGCGAGCACTTCATCCACACATCGGTCGATGATCCACGCGCAGCCCCGTTGTTTGAAGGATTGGAACAGGAATACGGCGATCGCTACCGCGATGTGATCAAGCAGATTGGCGGCAGTGCCCGCGATGAACTCGAGCGCTACCCAGCGGCTGCCTTCAGCGCTCCGCGCGGTGCCTTCCTGCTGTTGCTGCGTGATGGCCAAGCGATCGCTGGCGGTGCCTTCATGGCCCATCACGATCCCGGCACCGCTGAGTTCAAACGGATCTGGACCCATCACGGGCTGCGCCGACAAGGCATCGCCTCACGTGTACTGGTTGAACTGGAGCGCAGCGCTGCCCAGCAGGGCTATCAACGCATCTACCTGACCACCGGCTTCCGCCAGCCCGAGGCCGTGCAGCTGTATCTGAAACATGGTTACCAGCCGCTGTTCGACCTGGACGAGGCTGCCGAGCGTGTCGTGCACCTGCCTTTCGAAAAACTGCTCAGCCACACCGTCACCCTCGCACCCATCGCGGGAGCCCATGCCTGATGAACGCCCAGACGCTTGCGCAGCTCCGGCAACCTGCCAAACACGCAACCCTCACCGACGCACCGCGCATCGTGCCCGCACGCCATCCGCTGCGCGCACTTGGCACCGTCGTGGCCATCATCATCATCCTGGCCATCGTGCAATCGGTGCTGGGCAACTCGCGTTGGGGCTGGTCGGTCTTCGCCCACTGGTTCTTCGCCGACCAGGTGCTCAAGGGCTTGGGCTTGACCTTGCTGCTGACGGCCAGCGGCAGCGTGCTTGGCTTCACGCTGGGCACCTGCCTGGCCTTGGCGCGAGTCTCCGGATCACCGCTGCTTGCGCGGCTGTCCTGGGCTTATGTGTGGTTGTTCCGTTCAATCCCGCTGCTGGTGCTGTTGTTGCTGCTCAACAATCTGGGCTACCTCTACGAAACCATCCAGTTGAAGGTGCCGTTCACCGAGATCCTGCTTTTCAGCTACCCGACCACACAATTGATCACCCAGTTGACCGCCGCGATCCTTGGCTTGGCATTGAATCAAGCCGCGTTCTCGGCCGAGGTCATCCGCGGTGGCATCCTGTCGGTGGACCCCGGACAGTTTGAAGCCGCCGCCGCGCTCGGCCTGCCGCGCCACCGCGAAGTCCGCCGCATCGTGCTGCCGCAGGCAATGCGCAGCATCCTGCCCGGGGCCTTCAACGACATCATCGGCTTGGCCAAGGCTACGTCGGTGGTCTATGTACTGGCGCTGCCGGAGCTGTTCTATACCATCCAGGTCATCTACCGCCGCAATCTGGACATCGTGCCGCTGCTGATGGTTGCCACGGTCTGGTATCTGGTCCTGCTGACCTTCCTGTCATTGATACAGGTCGGCGTGGAGCGCGCTTTCGCCCGAGGCAGCAGCCGTGACGCGCCACGCCGTCGCCGGCCGAACCGGCAACTGCCGATAGCGACCAGCGCACTACTGGCGCAGCGCACTGGCGGTAGCATCTCCATCCAACACGTGGACAAGTTCTACGCGGACCTGCAAGTGCTCGACGATGTCTCGCTGGAACTCAGCGCAGGCAGCGTTACCGCCATCATCGGCCCGTCTGGCGCTGGCAAATCCACGCTGCTGCGTACCCTCAATCATCTGGAGCGGGTGGATGCCGGCTTCGTCAGCGTCGATGGCGATCTGATCGGCTACCGCCGCGAAGGCGAAGTGCTACATGAACTCAAAGAAGCTGAGGTGCGCAGGCGGCGCGCTGACATCGGCATGGTGTTCCAGAGCTTCAATCTGTTCCCGCACCTCACCGTTCTGGAGAACCTGATCGAAGCACCGGTTGCCGTGCGCTGCGTGACACGTGCGCAGGCGGAAACGCTGGCGTTGTCGCTGCTGGCACGTATTGGCCTGCTCGACAAAGCCGATGTCTATCCGCGCCAGCTCTCTGGCGGGCAGCAGCAACGCGTGGCCATTGCACGTGCGCTTGCACTGCAGCCCAAAGTACTACTGTTCGACGAACCCACCTCGGCGCTGGATCCGGAGCTGGTCAACGAGGTTTTGGCGTTGATCGAGGAGCTGGCCCGCTCAGGCACCACCTTGGTGATCGTTACCCATGAAATAGGCTTCGCCCGCCGAATAGCTGACAAGGTGGTCTTCATGGAAGGCGGTCGTGTGGTGGAAGTGGGCACACCCGTACAGCTTTTCGAACAGCCAAGACAGCCGCGCACCGCCGAGTTTCTCGCAAGCGTGCTTTGAATCCATTTCCGAATCGGAGCCCACCATGTCTGTCCCCATCCGCCGCCATCTCGGCACGCTCATCGTCGTTACGGTTCTGGCCGCTGGCGTCGGCCTGATCCTCTACACCCGTGCTGGCGCTGCACCTGACAAAGACAACGCAGCGCCCTCATCGCTGGCAAGCAAGCCAACACTGCACGCCCCACCCGATCCAGCAGCAATCGCCCTGCTCCCCAAAGATCACGTATTGGTCACCGCCGGCGAACTCACCATCGCCACTACTCCCAGCGCATTGCCGCTGAGCGACTACGCAGCCGACGGCAAACAGGTGATAGGCGTGGAGCCGGATATCGCCAAGCTTGTCGCCGATGCCTTGGGCCTGCGTTTGAATCTTGTACCCGTCGCCTGGCCCGATTGGCCGTTGGGACTGGAATCGGGAAAGTACGACGCGGTGATGTCCAACATCACCGTCACCGAGAGCAGAAAGCGGAAGTTCGACTTCTCCAGCTACCGCTACGATCTATTGGGCATCTACACCCGCACCGGCGGACCGGTCAGGGCCGTCACCCAACCACGCGATGTTGCCGGCCTGAAAGTCATCGTTGGCACCAGCACCAACCAGGACCAGATACTTCGCCGTTGGGACGCACAGAACGTGGCAGCCGGATTGGCACCGGTGGAGTTCCAGTACATCGACGATCCGGTGATCGGCCGCCTCGCGGTGATGACCGGTCGTGCCGACATATCCTTCCAACCCAACGCCACCGGCGCCTACGCCGCACGTGACGGCAAGGTGCACCAGATTGGTCTGTTCCCTGGCGGGTGGCCGGACACTGCCGCCATCTCCGTTGCCACCCGCAAAGGCAGTGGACTGGCCGCAGCCATCACCCAGAGCCTCAACGCCCAGATCGACAACGGCAACTATGCCGCTGCGCTGGAACGTTGGAACCTGCAGTCGGAAGCCGTGCCGCGTTCGCAGACCAATCCACCTGGGCTGGCGGATCTTTGATGGCAGCAGCGCCATGCACAGGGCAAGCAGGCCACAAGCATTGGTGCGGAAACGCTGAAGACAGACAACAAAAAAGGGCTCGCATTTCTGCGAACCCTTGAAATTTTGGTGGCCGAGGACGGAATCGAACCGCCGACACGGGGATTTTCAATCCCCTGCTCTACCAACTGAGCTACTCGGCCACTTTGTTTTGTTTTCGTCGGCGTTGCTGCCGTCGAGGAGGCGTATATTACGGAGCTATTTCGGTTTCGGCAAGCCAATTTCACAAAAATTTTCACATCCGCTGAAAATTCCTCGAAACGCCTTGTGTAGCGTGGCTTCAGATACAGAAGCCGCTCCGCCGCTTGGCGAAAAATTCGCCAAACCGCCCATTCCCAGCGCAAAAACGCAAAGAAGCCGCATCCTCCGATGCGCCTTCTTTGCTTGAAGACTTGGTGGAGCGGAGGAGGATCGAACTCCCGACCTTCGCATTGCGAACGCGACGCTCTCCCAGCTGAGCTACCGCCCCACACGGTGAACCGAGCATAGCGCTGTTGCCCGCACCACGCAAAATGCCCATACCCTGCTCGAACACAAGCGGCGACCCGATGGAGGGGATCGGGTCGCCGCCCGAGGGCGCGATGGGCTACCCAGCAACATCACTCCGGTCGCCACCTTGCCCACGCAGCGGTGAAGCCCGCGTAGAACCAAGATTGCAATCGCGCGTCAGCGTGCTTCAGTCCTTGGTCTTGCGCCGATAGTCCAGTGGCGGTGCATCCCGCTGCAGCAGTGGCACATAGCGGAAGCCTGCGCCGCGGCGCTCGTCGAACTCCTGCTTGGCCTTGGCTACCAGCTCCGGCGACTGCAGCAGCTGCACGCCGGCCAGGGCCATTCCCTTGGCCGCGTTCAACGCGCCTTTGGCGCCGATCGACATCCCCGATGCCGCTACTGCCTGCCAGCTGTGCGCCGGGGTTCCGGGCACCCAGGTGGCGGTGCTGACGCCAACCGTGGGGACGTTCCAACTGACATCGCCAACGTCGGTGGATGCGCTGCCCGCCTGATCTGCCCGGTAGGGTTGCAGCTGTGTTGCCACCTGCAGGTCCGGGCGCTTTTCCAGACTCTCCTGCAGCTTCTTTGCAAACGCCTGCTCGGCCGGGTCGTACTGCACGCCGCCAACCTGCTGCAGTGCTGCCTGCATCACCTGGCCAAGCGTGTCATTGGGCAACAGCGAGTACACGCCACCGGTCGGCTCGAATTCGACCGTGGTACCCGTCCCCATTGCCGCGCCTTCGGCTGCCTTCTGCAGGCGCTCGATCACATCGCGTACGACTGCCGGATCGGTGTGGCGCACGTAGTAGTACGCCTCGGCCGCATCCGGCACCACGTTGGGAGCGGCGCCACCGTTGCTGATGACGTAGTGGATGCGGGTGCCGTCGGGCACGTGCTCGCGCATCAGGTTGGCCATGTAGTTGAAGGCTTCCACGCCGTCCAGCGCGGAGCGGCCACGTTCCGGGGCGATGGCTGCATGCGCGGCGCGACCGTGGAAACGGAACTTGCCGCTGATGTTGGCCAGCGTCGTGCCTTGCGCAGCTGAGTTCTCGTCGGACGGATGCCAATGCAGCACCACATCCACATCATCGAACAGCCCTGCCTTGGCCATATACACCTTGCCGGAGCCGCCCTCCTCCGCCGGCGTTCCGTACAGCCGCACTTCGCCTGGCGTACCGGTCTGCTGCATCCACTGCGCCAAGGCGCGTGCTGCGCCCACCGAAGCCGCACCAAACAGATTATGGCCACAGGCCTGACCCGCATCCTGGCCGGCGATGACGCTGCGCACCGGCTCCGCCGCCTGTGCCATGCCAGGCAGCGCATCCATTTCTGCCAGCAGCCCGATCACCGGGCCCTTGCTGCCGTTGCGGAAGCGTGCGACGAAGGCCGTCGGCATGCCTGCCACATTGGCCTGGATATGGAAGCCTGCCTGTTGCAACTCCTTCTGCAACAGCGCGGATGATGCATGTTCCAGATAGCCGAGCTCGGGCTGCTGCCACAACTGTTGCCCAACCTCAGCCTGCCGCTGCGCATAGCTGTCCAGCGTATTGATCACGTCCGCAGCAAGTGTGGTTCCTGCAAGAGGAAGCAACACTGCCAGCAACGCGGCACGCAGATAACGGGTCTTCATCCAGCCAGCCTCACGCATCAATAGAAATTGACGTTGTCGATCTCAAACCACAGCTTGCTGCCGGGTTCGCCGCTGCCGGAGACAACCAACTGCTGCAGGTCATCACCCTTCCACACCGCCACGGGTGCCTTGGCGCGATACGGCGGCTGCCCCTGCAGTGCGGAGAATGGAATCTCCACCGTCTGCCATTGCGCCCCGGCCTGCAGGGGGGCAATGAAACGACGGTTGCCCAACGCCCGTACTTCCAGCCGCAATTCCGGTGCGCTGCCGCGCAGCTCCAAGCGGATGCCGCGATAGGCACGCGCATCCACCGGTGCCACCGAACCACGGCTCAGCGGCAGGATCGTCGCAGCGAAGGCAGTGTCCTTGCTGGACAGCTTGGCCTGGGTCGCCAGTGCGTTGCCACCGGTTTCGCGTGCGACGATCTCGGTCACCTGCGCGGTACGGTCATTGCCGCCGTCCGCCTCGTCCACGCGCAGCGTGTCCAGGGCGGTACGGCCATCGCTGCGCTCGAAGTCATCAACCAAGGCCTGCACCGGCTGCGCTGGCAAGGCCAAGGCCTTGTTGCCGGCCGGCAACACGGCGCCCTTGCCTTGCACCTGGCGACCGGCCACGTACACCTGCTGCGTATTGCGAACGTCGCCAATGCGCTCCCACGGGCGACCGCTTACCAGCAACATATCCGCACGCTTGCCAACTTCGATGCTGCCGCGGTCATTCACGCCCAGCGCCTTGGCGCTGGCCGACGTACCAGCCAGCAACGCCTCGCTCGGGGTCAGCCCGGCCTGCACCAGCAGTTCAAGCTCACGCAGAGTCGATGTGCCGTGCGGGGTGCCGGTCATGCCTGCATCGGTGCCCACCACTACCGGGATACCGGCATCGTGCAGCGTCTTGACGTTATGCAAGGCATTGGCGAAGTTCTGCTCGCGCTGGGCCAGCACATCCGGCTTGCCGCTGTTGCGTCCGCTGCCATCGACGCGCTCGGGCAGATACACGGCCAGTGAAGGTGCGTAGGCGGTACCGTGCTCGCGCATCAATGCGATCAACTCGTCGTCGACCGCACCGTCCTGCACGCTGTGCGCGATCACGTCCACGCCAGCTCGTGCGGCGGCCTTGCCGCGCTTGACCATCACCGTATGGGTGAACACCTTGAGACCGTTCTTGTGCGCCTCGTCGACCAGCGCGGTGAGCGTCTCCTCGTCCATGCTGCTGTTGTCGGCGGCATTGGAATAGCGCCAGCCGTCGGTGAAGGCCTTGATGAAGTCGGGCTTGTAGGCGGCCACCGCACGCACGCCGGCACGTGCGGCCTCGGGTGAGTTCACCCAGCGCGTGGTGTTCTCGTCACCCCAATCCGCACCATGGCCGAGCGGCGTGCTCATGCGTGCGGCGAACTTGACGTCAGGTGCAGCAATCGAGGCCAGCCATGCACGGCGCGGCGTATAGGCCTCCGGCGGCTCGTGGAAATCGCTGACCGTGGTGACGCCGGCCGCCATATAGAGGTTCGCCACCTGCGGCAGTTCCGACGGCGTAGCGTTCGGCGTCCAGTGCGTGTGCAGATCGAACAGACCCGGCAGCAACGCCTGGCCACGCGCATTGACCACGCGTGCGCCCTTGGGGGCCGCCAGCTCGGCGCCGATGGCGGCGATAAGACCGTCCTCGACCAGCACACTTGCTGCATAAGGTGCGCGCCCGGTGCCATCGAACACCATGGCGTCGCGGATCAACACGGCCTTGTCGCCGGCAGTCGCGGCCACGCTGGCCTGCCCTGCCCCCAGTAATGCAGCGGTCAGCACCGCCAAGGCGAAACCACGCTTGCTGTTGTAATGCATGTTCTTATCCGGGTTCATTGCATGGACCGCGCCGTATGCGGCGCGGCATCAGGGGAGCTCAGCCGCACCACGTCTCCGCGCTGCTGCACCACCAGGCCAAGGCTCAAGGCGACGCTGTTGGCAAAACCGCGCGGGTCACTGGCCGAATACAGGCCAACGATGCGGCGACTTCCAACCAGTGGGTCATCGATGACAATGCGGGTATCGCTGTAGCGCAGGAACTGCGCCGCTGCGACCGACAAGGTGTCGCCGTTGAATGACAACATGCCCTCGCGCCAGGCCAGTTGTTGATCCACATCGTCCAGCGGCACCGCCTCGATGCGGATGCCATGACTGCGGTTGGCCAGCGCGCGGTAGTTGGCAACCAGCCGTGTTGGCGCGACTGCGCCCTGGGTGTCGGTCACATCGACGATGCCTTCGCGCACCAGCACTTCCACCCCGCCACTGCGGCGCTCGGTGAGACTGACCGCAAAGCTGGTGCCAACCGCCGTCACATCGGTTTCTTCGGCGCGCACCACGAACGGACGCTGCGGGTTCTTGGCCACGTCAAACAAGGCCTCGCCCTGCAACAACTGGATGTCGCGGCGGGTAGCACTGAACTGCACACGCACCTGCGAATCCGAGTCCAGCGTGATTGCAGACCCATCCTGCAACGGCACGCGCAGGATCTCGCCCTTGCGCGTGGCGAAATACTCCGCATCATCGTGCTGCCGCTGCACGCCGATGGCCAGCACACCAACCACCGCAGCCAAACCCACCGCCCAGCGCAGCACTCGCCGCGCCGGTCGTGGTGCGCGCGCGGTGTAGGTCCGATCCATCTCACCGGCCGACAGCGCGCGCGCGCGATCGGTCCGTGCCAGCACCGCATGGGCACGGGCGTAGGCACCAAAATGGCGCGTATCTGCTTCAAGCCAGGTGTCACGTTCCGCACTTTCCTCCACCGTGAGTTGCGCACGATCCTCGCGCGCCACCCAACTGGCGGCTACATCATCAATATTCGCATCAACGCCGACGCGCATGCCCTGCTCCTCTCGCGGCGGACCGCTCACTACTTTTCTGCAATCCGTTGTCATCGCGCTTCATCGAATCCATCAATATCCGGATCCCTTTACAAATGTGTTTCTCCACGGTGTTTTCGCTGATATTCATGCGCTCGGCGATCTCGCGCTGCGAGTAGCCTTCCACCCGCCGCAGCACGAAGGCCTGCCGACACTTGTCCGGCAGGCTTTCGATCAGCGCGCCGATGCGCGCCAGTTCCTGTCTTGATGAGGCCATCCGTTCCGGGCTGACTTCGTCGCCAACAATGGCGACGCGGTCGATCTCGGCGACCGCCTCGATCGACACCACCTGTGCGCGCCGCAACTGCTGCAACACCACCGAATGGGCGACCGAGTACACATAGGCCTTGGGCTGCAGG
Source organism: Stenotrophomonas sp. STEN030 (assembly GCF_056759995.1). Lineage (NCBI taxonomy): Bacteria > Pseudomonadati > Pseudomonadota > Gammaproteobacteria > Lysobacterales > Lysobacteraceae > Stenotrophomonas > Stenotrophomonas sp. STEN030. The sequence continues at coordinate 29,493 of NZ_JBRREB010000043.1, forward strand.
ATGTGCGATACATCCGCCATTCCGGCGAGGATGGCGTAGGTCTCCTGGATCACGTCATCCACGTCCTGGCGCAGCGACAGGCGTCGCCGCAGCCAGTCCCGCAGGGCAGGCTCACAAGGCAATATGTGCTCGGCCAACCAGCCGGCACGCTCCCGCGCAAGCGCCGCGTTCATCGCGGCACCTGCCCGGCTCCCGCCACGTGGCGGAATGGAACGTTTTTCTGCATCAGAACGCCTTGCTCACGTTGACGTACCAGTAACGCGGATTGGCCTGGTAAACGCCCGACGGGTAACCGAACACATCGTCGGAGATCGGCGGGCGCTTGTTGGCGATGTTGTTGGCACCGACCTTGACTGCCACGTTGTTGAGCCAGCCTTCGCGTGCAAAGTCGTACTTGATGAAGGCATTGGCCAGCGTCTGCGACTTCACCGTCCACGGCGTGCCATCAGCCAGAGTCAGGCCGTTTTCGACGTAGGAGCTGGCATAACGCGCGCTCGCGCCCACCGACAGCTGCTGGTAACGCCAGGTCAACGTGCCGGACCACTTCCATTCCGGGTTGCCACCATTGCCAATCAGGTCACCACCACCGGTAATGCGGATCGACGGATCAACCAGGCCAGCGGACTTGGCATCTTCCAATGCCTGCAGTGCCGGCGAACGCTGGCGGTAGAACTCGATCAGGTGGGTACCGGTGACCGACACATCAAAGCGGCCGATCGCGGTTTCCGGCGAGTTCCAGCTGAAGTTGTAGTCCACGCCGCGCAGGGTCTGCGGTTCCAGGTTGACGTACTGATCGGTGACATAAAGCACCTTGCCGGCAGCATCCAGACCAGTACCAGCGAAACGAGCGATGTCATCAGCGGTGGCATCTGCGCGCACCACGGCGGAGTTGCTACCGCCCTGCTGGCGCAGCATGTAGTCCAGGATCAAGGCGTTGCCTTCGCCAAACAGGCCGATGATGCCTTCCTGCTCGTACTTGTAGTAATCGACGGCGAAGGTGAAGCGGCCGTAGTTCTCCGGGATGAAGCGCGGCTGGAACACCAGACCGGCGCTGGTGTTGGTGGAGGTTTCCGGCTTCAGATCCGGGTTGCCCGAACGCCGCGCGGTGGTCGAATAGGTGTAACCACCGCAGTTGGCGAACGCTGGCTGGGTGCCGGTGCGCTTATCCGCTTCGCACTGGATATAGTCTGTGCGATTGTTGGAGCGGCTCACCACGGTGGCATTGATCTGCTCCAGGTTAGGCGCGCGGAAGCCTTTGGCCCAGGACGAACGCAGGGTCAGGCCATCAAACACCTGCCAACCCAACGCCACTTTCGGCTTGGCGACATTGCCGAAGTCGTTGTAACGCTCGGCGCGGCCAGCCAGCTGCAGGTCCAGCGAACGTACCAGCGGGATGTTCATTTCCGGCGACACCAGCGGCACCGAGAACTCGGCAAACAGACCCGCGACGGTGCGCGAACCATAGGTGTCCGGGGTCGGGCTGACGCCGTACATGTCGCTTGGATAGGCAACGCCGGTGATCGCATCGGTGAAGGTCACCGAGCCATCAACGCGGGCATCACGATCATCGCGCTGGGTTTCGTGGCGCACTTCCAGGCCGGCGGCCATGCCGACATCGCCGGCCCAGGTTTTGAACAGATCCGCGCGCGAGGCCTTGAAGTCCCACAGGAACAACTCGGTCTTGCTCTGGCGCTGCGCCTTGTAGAAGAACTGGTCCAGCTTGTCCCAGTCATTGCAGCCGCCGCAGAACGGGTTGTAAGCCGATGCTGTGGGATTGGCCAGGGCTTGCTGGAACAGCGACATGCTCACTGCATCCTGGGTGTCCTTCACCCTGGCCGCCGAGTACAGCGCCGCGCTTTCCCAGTCGAAACCGTAGTGGAAGCCACGCAAGCCTGCCAAAGCGCGCACCTGGGTGTTGTTGACCTCGATGCGGGTCGGTCGCTCGAAGCGGTAGCTGGTGATGGTCACCGGCACGCCGTTGGCGCCGATGTTCAAGCCCTGCAGTCGATTCGGATTGAGCGAGCCGTCGGGCAGGTACATCGCACCGAACGGGTTCCAGTAGTTGCTGGCAGCCACCGTCATCGGCAACGCGGTGATGGTGTTGACGCCGTTCTGCAGGCTGTAGGCGCGCGAGTTGTAGACGCCCGCTTCGCTGAAGAACGACAGGCCGTTGTCGAAATCATGCTTACCGGTGACGAACAGATTCAGACGGCGCACGTCCGGGCTGATCGATAGCGGATACTGGCCCTGCTGGTTGTCGCGCAGGTTGGCGTCGGCACCGGAGGTGGCCTTGCTGCCGGACTGCACGCACAGGCCGTCAGCAATGGTCGCCGCGCAGCCGCTGTTGCTGGTCGGCTGCACATGGAAAGCGCCGGCCGTGGTGGTCAACCAGGTGCCGTTCTGCGAGACGCGCGGGCCAACTGCAGTGAAGTTGCCCCACGGGCTGTTGGTATTGCGGTTGTCGGTGCCGGCCAAGCCTTCAAACGGCGTGCCAGCGAAGTCCGCCGCGCGGTTGCCGTTCTTGGTCCAGTCCTGGTCCAGCGAATTCAAACCAGTGGTGTTGTAGTAGTTGAAGGCGATGGTGATGTTGGAGCGCAGGTCTTCGGAGTTCTTGCCCCACATACCGTTGACGCCGATATCGCGCAGGTCGGTGCCTTCGCCAAAGCCCTTCTGCACGCTGATGGTGCCGCCGTCCATGTCATCGCGCAGTACGTTGTTGACCACGCCGGCCACCGCGTCGGTACCGTAGATGGCGGCCGCGCCGTCCAGCAGCACTTCCACCCGGCGCAGGTTGGCTACCGGCACCGCATTGGCGTTGTAGGTCAGTACCGGCACCAGGTTGCCGTCGGCCTGGCTGGTGGGATGCACCACGGTGCGACGGCCGTTGATCAGCAACAAGGTGTTGCCCACACCAAGTCCACGCAGGTTGACCGAGGCGATATCGCCGCGCGCATAGTTGGAGCTGTTGCCGCCGTTGGTGCCACTGAACGAGACATCGCCCATCTGCGGAATGGAGCGGTATAGCTCGTCGCCGGAAACGGCGCCGGTGGCTTCGATCTGCTCGGCCTGCAAGGTTGCTACCGGCAGGATTGCGGCGGTCTTGGCGCCCTTGATCTGGCTGCCGACCACGGTGATCTGGTCCAACGTGCTGACGCTGGGGCTGGCTGCTGCCGGTGCGGGCGCAGCAGCCTCCGGCTGCACTGCCTGCCCTGCCGCCAAGCCACCCAGACCGGACAGCGAAGCCAGCATTGGCGCGGCTGCACGCAAGGTGATGGTGCGGCCGTCGTCCGAGGCAACGCTCAAGCCGGTACCGGCCAGCAAACGGGCCAGCGCCTGGCGCGGCTCCATCTGCCCCTTCAGTTCGGATACTTCAATCCGCTGGGCCCCGCCTGAATGCGCTGGGGCGATGATCTGCACGCCAGCCTGGCGGGCAAACTCGGGCAATACGTCCTCGATGCTGCCTGCTTGAAGATCGAACTGCGGTGGCGCGGCCAGCGCCGGAACGGAAGCGCATAGCGCCACAACTGCCAGGCCGCCGCGGATAGCGCTTGCAAGCGGCAACAACTTGAATGAACGCATGGATAAATCCCCAGAAAATGACGCGAATGACGGCAACCTCTGCCCCCTGCATGACTCGATGCACGACCGCACCAGTTCCGCCATCCCATCGTCATAGTCGCTGATCTGGCCGACCTGTACCCAGCAGGCGGCCATACGCCGTAGTATTCTTGAGAGATAGCTCAGGACCCGAGGACCACGCGCCATGCGTTTTCGCCCCCAGTACGCCTTGATGGCCGTACTAGCACTTGCACTTACCGCCTGCGGCAATGGCCCGGTCAAACGTGTTTCCGAACCGGCGGCCAGCATCCAGCAGTTGAGCGTCGGCAATGACGGCAACTGGGAAGTGGAATTGCGCCTGCGCAATTACAGCTCCATGCCGATGCGTTTTGACAGCGTGGCACTGGCGGTAAAGGTTGGCGACGAAGCCGCCGGTACGCTCAGCGCCAGCCCGGCGCTGTCGATCGGCCCGGAGTCAGCCGACGTCATCAAGGTGCGTCTGCAGCCGTCGTCCTCGGCACGCATCGTCGTGGCCGACGCCTTGGCCGGCGGCCGCTCGCTGTTCTACGAACTGGAAGGCAGTGTCAGCGCCACTCCGGAAGAAAAGAAGCAACGCAGTTTCGACATCAAATCGCGCAACAGCCTCAACCAGGCCCCCGGCCTGCCCGGCGTGCTGCGCTGATCCCCTACCCGTTCCCGTATCGTTCGAGAGCCGTCTGATGAGCAACTACAAAGCCCCTGTTTCCGATCTTCGCTTCGCCCTGCACGACGTATTGAAGGCCGAGTCCCTGTTTGCATCGATGGGTTTCGAAGATGCCACTGCCGACGTCATCGACGCGGTACTGGAAGAAGCCGGCCGTTTCAGCACCAGCGTGCTGGCCCCGCTCAATGCTATCGGCGACCAGACCGGCTGCAAACTCGACAAGGCCACCAATGAAGTGACCACCGCACCGGGCTTCAAGGAAGCCTATGCGCAGTTCGTCGAAGGCGGCTGGACCGGCCTGACCGCATCGCCGGATTTCGGCGGCCAGGGCATGCCGGAAACCATGGGCATGGCATTGAGCGAAATGGTGTCCTCGGCCAACCTGGCCTGGAGCCTGTTCCCGATGCTGTCGCACGGCGCCGTTGAAGCGCTCAAGCATTACGGCGAAGACTGGCAGAAGGAAGCCTTCCTCAAGCCGCTGGTGGCCGGCAACTGGACCGGTACCATGTGCCTGACCGAGCCGCATGCAGGCACCGACCTGGGCCTGCTCAAGACCCGCGCCGAGCCGAACGCCGACGGCAGCTATTCGATCACCGGCACCAAGATCTTCATCACCGCCGGCGAGCACGACCTCGCCGACAACATCGTGCACCTGGTGCTGGCCAAGCTGCCCGACGCACCGGCCGGCCCGAAGGGCATCTCGCTGTTCGTGACCCCGAAGTACAAGGTCGACCGCGACGGCAAGCAGGGCGAGCGCAATGAACTGCATTGCGGCGCGCTGGAGCACAAGATGGGCATCCACGGCTCGTCCACCTGCGTGATGAACTTCGACGGCGCTCAGGGCTACCTCGTCGGCCAGCCGCACAAGGGCCTGCAGGCGATGTTCGTGATGATGAACTCCGCTCGCCTTGGCGTTGGCGTGCAGGGCCTGGCGCAGTCCGAGCGCGCCTATCAGGGCGCATTGGCCTATGCCCGCGAGCGCCTGCAGTCGCGCGCACCCAAGGGTGCCGTGCAGCCAGACAAGCCGGCCGACCCGATCATCGCCCAACCCGATGTGCGCCGCATGCTGCTGACCACCAAGGCACTGACCGAAGGTGGCCGTCTGCTCGCCGCACACGCTTACACCCAGCTTGATGCCGCACACAGCAGCAGCGATGCGCAGGCACGTGCCGACGCCGATACGCTGGTCAGCTTCCTCACCCCTATCGTCAAGGCCTGCCTGACCGAGTGGAGCATCGAAGCGACTTACAACGGCCAGCAGGTGTTCGGCGGCCACGGCTACATCGCCGAGCACGGCATGGAGCAGTACGCCCGCGACGCCCGCATCACCACCTTGTATGAAGGCACCACCGGCATCCAGGCACTGGACCTGATCGGCCGCAAGACCGCCGCTTCGCAGGGCGCCGGCCTGAAGCTGTTCCTGGCTGAGATCGAGCAGTTCATCGCTGCCAACGCCAGCAACCCGGCTGTCGCCGAGTTCCTGCCGGTGCTGGGTGGTAAAGCGCAGGAATGGGGCAAGCTGACCATCGACGTGCTGCAGCGCGCCGCCGCCAACCCGGAAGAGCTGGGCGCAGCGAGCTGGGACTACCTGTTCTACAGCGGCTACATCGCCGTGGCGTACTGGTGGGCCCGCTCGGTGGTCGCCGCACAGGCTTCCAGCCACACCGATGCCTTCAAGCAGGCCAAGCTGGAAACCGCGCGTTTCTATTACGCCCGCATCCTGCCGCGCACCCTGAGCCACGCCGCCGGCATCGCCGCCGGTGCCGACTCGCTGATGGACATGGATTCGGTGCGCTTCGGCGACTGATCCAACAGCGCAAGCAGGGCATGCTGCGACTTTGATCTTGGCTTTAGCCCCTCTCCCGCCTGCGGGAGAGGGGTTGGGGTGAGGGCAGCTCTTGCTTCCGCCCCGCCCTCTTTGGCCGCAAGGCCAAGGGAAAAGTTGGAGAGGGGCTAGCTCCCAAGCAACTGAGACACCCCCAGCTTCGCGGCTCACGCCGCTCCCACAAACTCACCGGCTCCATTCGCCTTTACACAAACTGTCACGCATCGTGTATAAGCTGTTAACCCGATGGAGACAGACACTACACCGCGTAGTCTGATCGATACCGGAGCCGGGAATTCCGCTCCGATAGACGGGTTTTCACCTCCGCCCTCCCTGCACCGCCTCGGCTCCGTGCGACTGCTGTCGCTGGATGCGCATGGCCGCGTGTTGGACTGGATCAACTGGCAGGACGCTGCCTGCCTGTACGCACGCGGCGCCGTCGCCTGGACCATGGGCGATCCCTGCCTGCACGTGCACGGCGCGATGTCGCGGCTGACCGGCCTGCGCAGCGGTATGGACCTGCACCCGATCATCGCCTCCCGCGGCCACGCCCGCTCGCGCGCGATCGATCCCACACCCAACCTCACCAATCCCGCGCTGTTCGCCCGCGACGCCCAGCTCTGCCTGTATTGCGGCCAGCACTTCAACCGCCCGCAGCTGACCCGCGACCACGTCCTGCCGGTCTCCAAAGGCGGCAAGGACACCTGGGAGAACGTGGTCAGCGCCTGCTTCCACTGCAACTCGCGCAAAAGCAACCGCACCCCGGCGCAGGCCAACATGCCGCTGCTGGCGGTGCCGTACCGGCCCAGCTGGATCGAACATCTGATCCTGTCCAACCGCAACATCCTGGCCGACCAGATGGCCTTCCTGAAGTCGCAGCTGCCGCGCAAAGCCTTGCAGCGCGGGCTCTGAGCCCAGCACCGCAGCTCCGCGTATTCATGCGCAACTGCCAGCCAGACTGAACACGGCCTTCAGCTTGGCGCCAAACCACCTCATCCAGCACTCATTGATGATGTGCTTTGCTTGCCCCACCCTCTCAGGACGGGGAAAATACCGTTTCGAGTGAAACGCGAAGACCATGATCGACTCTGCCAGCTATCCGCGCCTGTCGCGCATCAAGACTCCCGATGACCTGCGTCTGTTCGACGAGAGCGAACTGGGGGCCATTGCCGGCGAGTTGCGCGCCTACCTGATCGAATCGGTGGGTAAGAGCGGCGGTCACTTCGCGGCCGGCCTGGGCGTGATCGAGCTTACCGTCGCCCTGCACTATCTGTATGACACCCCGGTCGACCAGCTGGTGTGGGACGTCGGTCATCAGACCTACCCGCACAAGATCCTCACCGGTCGTCGCGACAGCATCCACACCGTCAAGCAGAAGGACGGCGTTGCGCCGTTCCCCAAGCGCGAGGAAAGCGAGTTCGACACCTTCGGCGTCGGCCATTCCTCGACCTCGATCTCGGCTGCCTTGGGCATGGCCATCGCGCGCCAGCGCCAGGGCGATGAGCGCAAGGTGATCGCGGTGATCGGCGACGGCGCGATGACCGCCGGCATGGCGTTTGAAGCGCTGGCCCACGCAGGCGGCATGGACGACGAGCCGAACGTGCTGGTCATCCTCAACGACAACAACATGTCCATCTCCGAAGCCGTCGGTGGACTGACCAAGATGCTGGGCCGGGCAACCGCCAGCCGCACGCTCAACGCCCTGCGCGAGAGCGGCAAGAAGATCCTCGGCGACAAGCGCCACAGCCCGCCTGCGCGCTTCGTCAAGCGCTGGGAAGAACAGTGGAAGGGCATGTTCGTGCCCTCCACCGCCTTCGAGCAGATGGGTTTCCATTACACCGGCCCGATCGACGGCCATGATCTGCCGCTGCTGGTATCGACCCTCAAGCACCTGAAGGATGCCAAGGGCCCGCACCTGCTGCACATCATGACCACCAAGGGCAAAGGCTACGAGCCGGCCGAGGACGACCAGATCGGTTACCACGCCGTCGGTCCGTTCGACCCCAGCAAGGGCCTGCCGGAAAAGGGCGCGCCCAAGAAGCCGACCTATACCGACATCTTCGGCGATTGGCTGTGTGACGCCGCCGCGGCCGACCCCAAGCTGCTGGCGATCACCCCGGCCATGCGCGAAGGCTCGGGTCTGGTGCGTTTCAGCAAGGAATACCCGGAGCGCTACTTCGACGTCGCCATCGCCGAGCAGCATGCGGTGACGCTGGCTGCCGGTATGGCCACGCAGGGCTCAAAGCCCGTGGTCGCCATCTACTCCACCTTCCTGCAGCGCGCCTACGACCAGCTGGTGCATGACGTCGCCACCCAGGACCTGGACGTGCTGTTCGCCATCGATCGCGCCGGCGTTGTCGGCCCGGACGGCGCCACCCACGCAGGCAACCTCGATCTGAGCTACCTGCGCTGCGTGCCGAACATGGTGGTCATGGCACCGGGCGATGAAGCCGAGTGCCGGCAGATGCTGAGCACCGGCCTGCAATACAAGGGCCCGGCGGCAGTGCGCTACCCGCGCGGCAGCGGCCCCGGCGCTGCGGTCGGCACCGACCTATCAACGCTGGAAATCGGCAAGGCGCAGCTGCGCCTGCAAGGCAGCCGCATCGCCATCCTCGCCTTCGGCGCGGCCCTACCAGCGGCAGAGCAAGTTGGCCGCGAGCTCGGCCTGAGCGTGGTCAACATGCGTTTCATCAAGCCGCTGGACAAGGCGATGCTGCTGGAGCTGGCACGCACCCACGACGGTTTCGTCACCGTTGAAGACAACGTGGTCGCCGGTGGCGCGGGCTCGGGTGTTTCCGAACTGCTCAACGCCGAAGCCGTGCTGATGCCGATGCTGCACCTCGGCCTACCTGACAGCTACCAGCACCACGCCAGCCGCGAAGATCTGCTGGCCGAAGCAGGGATTGATGCGGCCGGTATTCGTGCCGCAATCTTGAAGCGCTGGCCGAAGTTGCAGGACAGCGCCGCACCGTTGAGTGCAGCGAGCTGAGTTGAACTCAAACTTGTGAGCACCCCGAAATCCGATGCCAGATCTCTGACATCGGATTTTTCTTTGTGGGAGCGGCCTAATCCGCGACGCGCCCGCCCTCACCCGGGCCAGGGAAACTGGTTGCTCGAGCTAAATCAGCTTCGCGGCTTACGCCGCTCCTACAAATCAACAACAGCGTAGCCTGCCATCCCTGCATGAGCTACGTGTTCTAACCAAAGAACTGCTTCTTCAGGGCGACTCAACCTCATACCCCCGCGCCTGCAACGCCGCCAGATAGCCATCGGCTTCCAGCAAACGATCCACCGGCAACATCGCAAACGTTTCTTCATTGCGCTGCAGCGCCCCCTCTGCAATCGACAACCAATGCTGCCGCACGCGAACCTTGAGATCGCCATAGCCGCGATTGCGTACAAACCCAGACTCGGTCACCGCCTGCATGCAGGCACTGCCTGCGTCTTCATAAGGCGAGCGCCGCAGTGCCTCGACATCACCCACCGCCCAGGCATTTGCCCGCTCAACCAAGGTCGGAAGATCGTGCTCAATCAAGGCCACGGTCCGCTCAAGGCACAGTGCATCATTCATGCCACCTTCGCGGAACTCACGGACGGCAGCCTTGGGATCTTCAATCTTGATCTTCAACGCCGTCGGTGTGGGCGTGATACCTGCTGCTTTTGCTGCAGCCTCAACCACAGGCCAGACAACCGGCTTCTGCCCCAAGCCAATCGCCTTGGTAGCCGCCGACTGCAGCTCAACGGCAGCAAACATCGGACGCTTGCGCTCAATGCCGCCATCGCGCGGCAGATACCGTTGCTTAACCGCACGCCAGCGCGCATATACCGCAGGCTCGAGTACATCACTCAACTCAGCACCATCCTCATTGCGCATGCCCTTCCAGACCGAAGGCACCAAGGCCAGCTTGCCGAAGAAGCCGATGTCCGCATCGAAGGTCAGAGCAGGCGGCAGCAAGACCTGCCCCGAGCGCGCAATCACCGCACGCACCTCATCGGCCCGCCATTCGATCTGATTGGGCAAGGGCGACACCGTGCCCAGTATCCAAAGCACATGCCCATCCTTGCTGACCCGCCACAAGCCAGGACCGGGCTGCACACCATGGACGACGACCGCCTCCATATCGCGGATTGGTGCCGCACCCGCATCCGCAGTGGCTTCAACCAATTCCTGCGCCGATGCCCCTGCAGCAAACAAGCACATCAACAGACAGCAACCACGCAAGCTGTGTACCACCGACATACCTGTCTTCCTTGAGACGACCTGGCTGGCGACATTAGCCATTTCGTTGCAGCAATGCGTTAGAACATCGTTCTTCGAGTGCATTGAATTGCCAGCCGACCATGTAGTGGGGGGGGGGGGCGCGCGGGCGGCGGGGGGGGGGGGGCGCCCCGAGCGCCCGGCGGGCCGGGCTCGCGGGCAGGTGGATCCACCCCAGAGACGGAACCCCGGGAGGCCCCCCC